>JAQTMA010000001.1 GCA_028714615.1 Anaerolineaceae bacterium
TCATCGTTTCCTCGTAAAGATAAGTGAAGAGTATCACAGAGTCAGGGGTGAATTGTCACCAATCCATCGAATGCTGGTCGGAATGTGAAATGTTGCAGATTGCAGGCGGTTATGATAGAATTCCGGTGTAATATGGTGGCTGTAGCTCAATGGCAGAGCATCGCACTGTGGATGCGAGGGTTGCGGGTTCGACCCCCGTCAGCCACCCTTCAAAGGAAACCAAATAATACCGGTTGTAGGTTTGTTGGATATGTATGCCGATTAGCAATTGTTAATGTACAGACGCGCGGAGTACCAGCCGATCTCGGGCAAAGTGATCGAAGGTACCGATAACCAGATGTAGGCGTTGCAGCAATAAAGACTTACTTATCGCGTAAAGAAGACCCCGGGTTGGAACCGGGGAAATTCAACTAGAAAATTTTTGCAATTCGTGGAGAGAAGTTTTTCTCCTGCAACAGAAATCTTGGCGGGTCGTGACACCAATAGTATAGAACGTATGTTCTGTAAATGCAAGTGAGAAAAGGGTGATTTCGGGGGGCAATTCATTAACTTAGTCATTCCTACCTACCATGGGTGTGGGATGAATTTCCTGGATGTCAGTAGTCTTGGCGGGCTGGTGGCAAACAGGAAGTAATGGGAAAATCTCTATTGCGAAAGCGGTAGGGATTTTTCTTTTTCCCTACTGCTCGCCCTCACAAGGAACATAATCAACTATTTCAGCGATGGAGTTCACGCCTAAGATTTTGCGTACTTTGTTGAGAGTTTTAGTGGAAAAATCCACCTCCCCCCGAAGGAACCGGTAGGCGGTATCTTGTCCAAGTTTCTCCAACAGGCAATAGGCAATGAATGTATTTTTGTCGATTCCTTTTTGGGCGAGCAGCTCGGGGACAAAGTTCTTGAGCCCCATAGCCGCCTCCATTGAAATTCCATCTTGCACTTGATAATCAGCTTGATTCTCCATCCGTATGCTCCTGCAGATATATTAGCATAGACAATTACGATTGTCAAGTATGCAAATTGATTATTGACTTTCGTAATGATATACAGTAATATGTATGTGTAAAGTAGTCAAGTCCACCAGCCCGCCAGCTGACAATCCAGGAGATGCGTATGACCCAAACTTCGATTCCCACGATCGTCTATAAGACCGAAACAGAATGGAAAGGCCGCAAAGGCAACGTCCGCCTGACTTCCCACCAGGTGGTCGATTTCGATGCCACCTATGCCCCTTACCCCGAGGCCAACTATTGGGAGACCAAAGCCCGGCTGGCTTACGAGCGCCTGGAGGATTACATCGGCCGCTCCGGAGCGAAAGCCTGGCAAGAGGCGATCCTCATCAATGAGGACACCTGGAAGACGATCTTTGAGAAGATCAACAAACGCTTGACCTTTCTCCAGGAGACAGACCATGCAGCCCATCCTTGATCTCCAGCCCTCTCCCTCCCAAACCCCCAGCGATTCCATCAAAGGCGTTCCCGGCGTAGTCATCTGTGAGTTTGCCGCCTCCTGCCGGCTGTGGACCTCTCCCTTCCCCAACACGATCGGCCGCCAGGCAGCCTACACCTTCCTCATCCAAACCCAGGGCATGCAGTGGTTGGTGGAGCACCAGCGCGACGTCAAGACAGTCCTGGATACCGTTGAGCAAGTCATTCTTGCGGAGGTGTCCCCATGCCCGAACTAGACGCCTTTACGACTGCCTTCCAGCGCGATCCATGGATCGGTATCATTGTACTGCTCGTTCTCGCCCTGGCGATCTGCGTCCTCCTGCCAGGTCCTCGCCGGCGATAAGCCCAATGGAGGTCATCGTCACAAGCGATTGGACTGCAGTGGAGGCCGGCCGCCGCCACCGCAAGCTGGTTCATCTTCGCGAGCCCGATCGGAGCTTAGCTCGTCAGAAGATGGACGCCCTGATCGATCACCTGTCCGGGTTGGGCTGGCGGGTGGAGGATCGCCGCGATCTGATCGCCCCCGGGACGGAAGACAGCACCGACCTTCCATGGTATCAGCGTTAAAGGAGAATCTTCATGAACGAAAACGATAAAGAAGCAATTGCCCGGTACGAGCGCGAGCTCCGAGCATCTGGAGTGTTTGACCGATTTAGTTACTTCCACATGGCGCAGGTCCTCCTGGACAAATATTGGCTTCTGGGCGTAGTGGTACTGGCCGAAAAACTCAAAGAGCTTGCCCAAGAACGGAAAGCGAGCGAGAAATGAAAGCGTTAACGCTAATCCAACCCTGGGCGACGCTCGTTGCGATCGGCGCGAAGCGCATCGAAACCCGCAGTTGGTCCACCGGCTACCGCGGACCGCTGGCGATCCATTCCAGCTCGAGTAAGCAGTTCATCAACATGCGGGGCAAAGATTACATTTGTGGGGATGAACCATTCTACTCGGTATTGACGGAAGCTAGTAAGAGACATACTGCAACCCTCACCGATCTGAAGGATATGGTAACCAGGCCTTTTATGCCTCTTGGCTGCATAATTGCGACCTGTGAGCTGATCGGCTGCGGCCCGATTGCCGATCAGCGGACCTATATCAAAGTAAAACCCCAACCTTTATATAACTGCGTTGGCGTTCCTCCGGAAGAACCAGAGCTCTCTTTCGGCGATTACACGACGGGCCGCTTCGCGTGGGTCCTGGCAAACGTAAAACCGCTTCCCGAGCCCATCCCGGCCAAGGGAGCTCTGGGGTTGTGGGAGTGGAAACAAAACAGGCTAGGGTTGGACAGGGTTGGACAGCCGTGAAAATCTGCATGATGTGGTTCGATAACGATCCCAAGGCCGGCCTGGAGAAAAAGCTCCAGCGCGCCGCTGCCTACTACGAGGCCAAATACGGCCAGGCGCCTACCCTCTGCTACGTCCATCCGGTCATGCTCGGCGAGGGCAAGCCGGTGGCCGGCGCCCTCGAGGTGCGCTCCAGCGGCTCCATCCTGCCCCATCATTTTTGGATCGGCATGGCCTGAAAATGCCTCTTTTTTTGCCCGATAAGGTGGTGATAACACAGCTTAGCCACGCCATATGGTAGACTGACCGCATGGACATCCACGACAGCATCAATGCACTGGTTTCCGAGCTTTCGAGCAGCCGCTCAGCCAACACCGCCCGCACCTACCGCAACGCCTATTCCACCTGGCTGCGCTACCTCGCAGAGTCGGGTATTCCGGAGACGGCCCCGGTCGAAGGCCTCACCATTGATCACTTCATCCATTTTCCCAGCTGGTTCCTGGGCCAAAAACTCTCCAAGGCCACCCAGCTGTGCTACCTGGCCGGGATCCGCGCCCTGATCAACTGGCTGGTGATCAACGGCTACCTCAACCCCTCCTACCTCGATACCATCCGCCTGGAGAAGGCGCTCAGCCAGGTCAGCCGCAAGAAAGAGCACAAACTGCCGCGCATCCCCAAGCCCGGGCAGGTGGAGGGCATCCTCTCTGCCGCCGGCCGGGCTACCTCCGCCTCTCCCATCCTGGAGCGCGATATCGCGATTGTGGAGCTCTTGGCTTCCTCCGGCTGCCGCAACGCCGAGATCGCCCAGCTCTGCGTGGGACAGATCGACCTGGTGGAGCGCCGCGCCCGGGTCTTGGGGAAAGGCAGCAAAGAGGCTTTCGCCTACTTCTCCACCCAGGCTGCGGACGCGCTCCGAGCCTACTGGGCTGCGCGCGGGTCCGCCGCTCCCGAGGAGCCCGCTTTCTGCCGGCACGATCGGGGCGCCGGGGGGCGGGCGCTGCCCCTGTCGACTAACTCCATCCGCGAAATCGTCCTCGCCTTGCGCCAGGCGGCCGGGATCGAGAGCCAGTTTTCCCCGCACTATTTCCGGCACGCCTTCGGCATGAAGGTCCTGCACGATACCGGGAATCTCGCCCTGACCCAGGATCTCATGCGGCATGAGAACCCGGCCTCCACCCGCGTCTACGCCACCATCGACCCCGATGATCTGCGCGAGGCGCATCGCAAGATCTACCAGTAGCATGGATATTCCTCTGCATCACCGAATGCCACAAATCTGCTGACGATGTTGGGGACCATTTGGGCAGCTGTAAACTGAAATGTTATTCCTGGATTGAAATCACGACAAAAGTTATGCGATTCCTATGCCTTTTGTACAATTGAACCGAGGTATACTAGAACAGAAGTTGCACCCTATCAGAGTGGCGTCCAACCTAACGGAGGTTTCATAATGACGGCAGAAATTGCTGTTATGAATAAATGCGCGGTCGCGATTGCCGCAGATAGCGCTGCAACTGTTTATTATCCGGGCGGCAGAAAAATATTCAATTCGGCATGCAAGTTATACATGCTTTCAAAGTACAATCCCGTGGGGGGCTTGATCTATCAGAACTTAGAAATTATGGGTGTGCCATGGGAAACACTCATTAAGATCTTCCGGAAGCAATTAAAGAAAGATAAATGCGATCATATCAAGGGATATGCCGAAAAACTCATCTTATTCGTCAGTCGGTTTTTCTCTGAAAAGGATCAAGAGGCCCATTTCACATCCACAATAACCGATTACTTTACCCTCATGGCTAAGGAAATCGACACCAAGGTCACCCAAATTATTGAAAAAAACGGGGCGATCGATCAGGACAACACAGCAGAGATTGTACAATCGGCGATTTACGAGTATTACGATCGCTGGGACCATTTGGAATCGCTGCCCTATGCCACGGATGAATACTGCCAGGAATTATTAGAAAAATATGGTGGGGCGATTGAATTGGCTCGCTGCAAAATTTTCAAGGAGCTTCCATTCACCGATGATGCTACTGATTATTTGAATAAATTTTGCGCCCACATATTTTCAAAGAATAATTTCCAGGACTACTCGGGTGTCGTAATTACTGGCTTCGGGGAAGCGGAAATTTACCCGAATATCGTGACCATGCGAGTGGAAGGAGTTGTAAACAACCATCTCAAATTCGTCGTTGATGAGGACTGCGGGATATCAAGCGATTTTCCCGCCCGGGTGTTTCCGTTAGCGCAAAAGGACGTTACCCTATCTTTCTTTCAAGGAATCGACCCACAGCTTAAAAGCATTATCCTTGATTCTATATCCAAGACTTTCACCGCATTATCTCCCGCATTAATTCAAGCGATGGAGAATCAGATTCCCGACCTCGATCAAACTGTAAGGACGAATTTATCCGAAAAACTAAGCAGATTTGGCGAAAGTACATATAATATACTTGAACAGTTGATCAATGGGTATTCAAAGAAGGTCCATGTCGATCCCATTTTGACAGCAATTCAATTCCTTTCAAAGGGAGAATTGGCTGCCATGGCTGAAACTCTGGTAAACTTGACATCCTTTCGGCGGAAGATGTCTATGGGTGATGAGACGGTTGGTGGCCCCATAGACGTAGCAGTAATCTCCAAGGCTGATGGTTTTGTCTGGATAGATCGCAAGCATTACTTCGATCCAAAAATCAATCATCAATTTTTTGATAATTATTATCATATAGACTAAGAAGGAGGAACCAAATGATGGAACCTAAGAATTCACCGAAGGTTTTCCGCTCCATGGAAGAGTTCAGGGATACATTCTTACCTGAAACCCCGAGTGAGAAATTTGCCAGAAAAATCAGCGATACCCGAGATCCCGGGGTGATTGGAGATCTGTTTTCTAGAATCGCGCTGGATGGTTTCAATAAAACCATTTCGAGCGATGATGCCACACAACGCTGCAAACCAGGAAATAAAGATTGATAATTTCAAACCAAAACACCCCGCTAGATGGCGGGGTGTTTTTTTATTCCCACTCGAAATCCCAAAGTCTAGGGGTTTCCATCAAAAATGATGTTTCCTTCATTTTCCAGTTGCATGTCGCTCTGGTCATTGCCATCGAACACCTGAAGCTGGTGGTACCGACAGAATGACCGTTTCCGAAGATACGGTTTGACAAATTTCCTCTATAATAAAACCAGCCCGCCAAAAACAATTGAATAGAGTTGATCCTAGCCACGGTCCTATGGAGGGGATATTGCCATGCTTATCACGCGTGAGTATGAGCTTGTCGGGGGCGCCGAATTCCAGCAGATGGGAGCAGATTTCATCGCACTGGACGTGGAAACGGCCAACCCGAACTTCGCTAGTATCTGTCAGATCGGGATTGCGTTTTTCAAAGACGGGGCGATTTGTGCCACTAGCAAAACTTTCATCGATCCGCAAGATTATTTCGATGATATGAACGTTTTCATTCACGGCATCACCGAGGAGAGGGTCGCCGGTGCGCCGACCTTTCCAGACTTTCTGAAGCTCCTCCGGCCGATCCTGGAAAACCAAATCGTAGTTCACCACACCGCATTTGATAAGGCCTCCTTCCGCCAGGCCGCCCAAAAATACAACCTGCCCGAGCTGGATTGTCGCTGGCTGGACACGGCCCGCGTTGCCCGCCGCACCTGGGAAACCTACCGCTATTCCGGCTATGGGTTAGGCCCTTTGGCCGAGAGGCTATCGATCCAATTTCAGGCGCACGACGCACTGGAGGATGCTCGCGCCTGTGGCGAGATCTTACTCCGCGCCATTCAGACATCTGGGATTTCCTTGGCGGACTGGCTGGAATTGGCACCCAAAAGTTTTGGCGGCAATATTTCCCAATCCGGTAACCCTGACGGACCCCTCGCTGGGGAAGTGATCGTCTTCACTGGTGAGCTCTCCCTCAAGCGTGCAGAAGCAGCCAAGATCGCCGCGAAGACTGGCTGCGACGTCGCTGATGGCGTGAACAAAGCCACGACAATCCTAGTAGTCGGCGATCAGGATATCAAGAAGTTAGCCGGTCAGCTGAAGAGTTCGAAGCATCGAAAAGCAGAATCATTAATCGGGGCTGGCCAGGCAATTCGGATCATCGCCGAAAAAGACTTTCTCGAATTAGTGAAAATCTAATCAGAAATTACTAAATTAATTTTGTGGACAACCAGTAAACGAGGCAGCATGGATCCCTCAATAATTCCCGCTCTTGCAGGTGTAATTGGTGCAACAACTCCATTCGCTATTAAATTGACCGACACACTGAAATTCATTTATGCCCAAGAATCAGAACCCCGATTGATAAAATCACGGGGCTTGGCAGAAGTAGAGGTAAATAAAGCACAACATGATGAGGATTTACGATACAGAAGAGCCGAGTTAAGAGTAGCTAGGCTCGAAGACCGAAGACAAAGAAATATTGAATCGATTATCGATAAGACTTTACCATATGCACCAGAGAAGATCAGTCCAGAAAAAGTTGATGAAGATTGGACTGTGAATTTTCTTAATCATTGCCAGGATGTTTGCAATGAAGAAATGCAACATTTGTGGGCGAAGATACTAGCAGGTGAAGTTGCTAAGCCTGGCTCGTTTTCGAAACAAACAGTACAGATTGTGCAGCTGCTTAGCAATTGGGACGCACGTCTATTTCAAATGGTGAGTTTGGTCTCGATCAGAATGGGGCGCCGATTTATCATCCAAGATAAGATCTTGGATGATTACTTCAATGAGGCATCAATAAGTTTTGTAAATTTGTTATCCCTCCACGATCTTGGGCTTCTCTGCGATGTGTCCAGTCAATCAACAGGACTACCAGAAGGGAGCTCGGGGCTCATGGTTCACTATTGCGGTGGGCAGTTCCCAATATTTAACCATTCCGAGAAGACCTTATTTGTTACGGGCACATTTTTCACAAAGGCTGGAGTTGAACTTTTCCCGCTTTGTGAAGGTTCTGCTGACCCCGAGTTTGTTAAACTACTTAAACAATCTTTTGTCCGATATGGTTACGATCTCGTCACGAATGGGAAAGACGGATGCATCACCGGGTGAGAAGGTTGTTACTCCTAATTATTCATAACAAGAGGTAAGTTGATTACATGCTGCTCTGGCTCCGGCTTGGGAGGTTCCGACGTCGGAACGGGCCGGGTGAGATAGCTCCAGATCTCCGGCAGATCCCGCTGAGCTTCATCCCAGGAAAACCAGTTCCACGCCGGCAGCTCATGCGCCCTGCAGGCCGCCTCAAATCCCTGGATATCCGCAAGTGTCGGTGCCCACCCGCCTACCTGGTAGGTCGGCCCGGTCGGGATCACCGGCCGCACCACCTTGAGCGCAGCGTAATCGGCCAGGCAGCCGGTGAGCTGGCTCGTGGGGTTATGCGCCTGCTCCCAATACACCTGGGGCATCGCATAGTTGCAGAATGTCAAAAAGGTGTTAAAGGGGAAATCCGGATGCAGATGGGGATAGCGGTACGAGCTGAGCGCGATCGGCAGGTTCTCCCCCATGCAGCGCCGCAGCTCGGTCATGTAGATCTGGGCCGGCCCCGGGCCGGCGAGCTTATATTCTTTCTCCGCGTTCACCACGAACCCGTCCAGCCCCAACCCCTGGACCCGCTCGATCGACGTCTTGGCTTCCTTCAGCGGGTAATACCCATACACGTAATGCCAGCCCCACACCTGGACCTCGGCCGCGTGCAGCGCATCGACCACCGGCGGCACCAGGTCAACGCGCGGATCCGTGTTTTTGAGATTAGACCGCGCCTGGCCGTCAGCAATTTTGACCAAGACATGCGACCAGCCGGCTTTCTCCGCCGTTTCCGCGATCTTGGCTGCGTCACCATTTTTGCAGTTTGGAATATTCCAGATCCAGTAACCGGTTCCATTGAGCATGACCCCTCCTATGCTACCTAATGCATATTAGGTGTCCTCATTCGCTTTAGGAAAAACAGTTATATCCTATGGCGGGTTTGTCGCCTCTTGAGTCGGCTTAAAACCAATAAATACCGCCGGAGATGTTTTGTCTTTATAAATAATCCGATATTGCCATTGGTTTAATTGCTCGGTGGGTAAAAACACCTTGAGCCCTTCCCGGATCATAGAATCATCAACAAGCATCGAATTGGTATAGACGAAATAATCAGGATTGACCACTCCGATGACATTGAACCCTCGGTTGTAGGCTGTTCCTAATAAATCTCCATTTCGCCGGGCCTCAAAAGCTGCCCTGTCCAAATTCAGCCCCGAACCGCTCATGGTGGGTATATCCAGTGAGTACGAGATGACACCATCGTCAATCTCAACAATTCCTTTTCCGGAGGACCGGAGGAGCTCTTTTTCGATTTGGTCACGCCCACTCCAAAAATCGTAAAAATATCGGCTATAGCCCGATTGGACTTTCGCGTTGGTGTACGCATTAGCAATGAATATGACAAATAGAATGGATGCGATATTGATAACGAGTCGTCTTTGCCGAGAAAGATGTTGAAAAAATCCAGAAGCCCACTTCACAATTAACAAATTGAAAATCATGATACAGATCGGGTAATACCAATGGCCTTGTTGCCACAAATTCACGAAAGTAATGTTATACGCGCACTTTAGGATCACGTAGGTTGCTAGAATGGAAATCGTTCCATCGATAGGATGATGGTGAAAGTAGTCTCTCCAGCTTTCACTCCCTTTGGACCGCATCCAATGGATCATCCAGACCAGAGCGGCAATCAATGGAACAAACATCTGTAAGGCGCGCATGGATCCTTCGGACCAATGAAACTCGGGAGGGATGAACAAATTGAGTGGGATGATCGTGTTCAAGAAATAACTCAGGTTATACCCAAGCGAGAAAGAGCTTTTAGCCACTCCGCTCAAGGGGAGAAAGTATCCCATCTGAAGGTAATTGGATACCAGATATCCACCGATCAGGACGACAGGGATAGATAGCGACCCAAGCAGCGCGACCAGATTTCGGCGGTTTCTCCAATTTACGCAAACCATCAAAATCAGATAGGGGAAAAATATAAAGATGTCATCCAGCCGAGTCAGTGTCATTAATGTCAGAAGAACTGCCATGATGAAATGTCCAGGCAGTGTCGGATGGAGATAAAATTCAGAATTGAACAATAACAGAGCAACCAGCCCGAACCAAAGGATTGATAATGGGGTTTCCATGCCGTTCATAAATGACCAGGTCGAGCCGTAATTCATTGAGACGGGGAGGACCAACAGGAAAAATATTCCGGGTACCGTGGCGATCAGAGAAACCCCAAAATTCCCACTGATCCGATATAGCACCCTGGCGAACATCGCAAACCCGAGGATTGTGAGAATACTGCTCAAAACAAACACGGCGCCCAATTGACGCTCTTCGCTGATGGCAATCCAGGGGATGGCCATCACATATTTCAAAATGTACTGCCAGAGGGGATGAAAGCCGTTAGTCGCGAAACTACCATCGAAGGTCATAAATTTTAGATTGGCAGAATGGCGAGCTACCGACAGATAATAATATGTATCTGAGGTGAAGTATTGAAAGATACCAAAAAGGCCGTTTCGCAAAAGGATGAGAACGGGCGCAAAACCGAGGCAACTGACGACAATCATCACTTTACACAGTTGTTTTGCCATGAGACCTCTTAAATGGATAAATTTGCTTGGGATGTATTGAAGATTATAGCATCCGGAAGCGACCCCTTATCCATTCCCGTTCATAACTCTGCCTCTGCGGTGTAGTTATAGCCAAAATATGCCCCAGACAATCCTTCTACTGAAGGAATTCCCTTTGTGGTGGCGTGAATCGTTCCCGGCGTGACCAATCCTCCTTGCGAATCGTTTCGCATTCGGTTTATCGTCCCGGCTCCATTATTTGCTTCAGCAGCCCATACGGTAACGGTTGGAACTGCGAATTTTTCAACGATAAATAATTGTCGGGTCAACATGTTATAGCTGTACCCCAGTACTTCATAAGTCCCATCGGCTGAACCAGGAAGCACATCGATCCCATACGACTTTTCATAGTAACGCTGGCACAGCCGAAGCTCCGTTGCTACAGATCGATATTCAAACTCAGTCGGGGTTGCTCCAGCTTCCAATTGCGCCGCTTCCAGATCCAGCGTGGCATTTTGGACCAATTGCCCATCCGTCCAGATCAATACGACCAGATTGGTGAAGGTACTGCCCAGGGTAATGGTTTGAGACAGGTCGTATTGTGTGGTATTGCTGGGAGTAGCGACGCTCCCACTTGCTCCGGTAGCGGTGATGTTGGCTGCCCAGACCGAAATATCCGCAGCCCACGTACCCACCACATCGGAAGTAACCGCGTTTTCGGTTCCTGTCCATTCCAGTACCCTGCATCGAATGGTTGTATTGGCGGAGCATTTCACTTTCATCGATAGCGCAACCGCCTTACCACGTAGGTGGCGGCAGTTGATCCCCTCCACAATCTGCGCCAGCCCGATCTGTTGCGCGGAGGCTTGGTTTTGGGTGAGCTGGGCCGCATACCGCTGCGTTACCCCATCGACCCTATGCGATTGAAACCCAGCCGCATTCTCACACAGATGAACCCAGCGATCCGGCCCATAGGCATCATCAGCGTGCAGCGTAGCGACGGCTGGGGCTTGGCGCTGAAAGCAGATGAACTGGCCGTTGATCAGAATATTGCTGGCTGCTGCACCGCCGCCTCCCCCAGCGGGAACGGCTCCTCCATCCTTGATTACTTTGCCGGTTGCACCATCGAAGACTGCCAGATGTCCATCGGTGGCCCCGGCTGGCCCAACCACATCCCCAGACCCCTCAGCCACCACAACCGATCCAGACGAGTTGACCCTGCACAGTTTATGGTCGCTGTCGCGGATAAATAGTTTCTGATCCCCAGCATCCGGGTTGGCGGGGGTGCTGCCCTGTTCAGTAAGAATTAATTTTGGAAATTTGTTGTCGCTTGCTTTTGTCATGTTTATTTTCTCCTATCCTTGATACAACCAATCTGAGCCATCTTCGCTTTCAACTGGAACCGGCGGTGAAGATACCCCGTCTTGCATGAGCACCTCGCCCCCGGAAAGCGATACGACTACCCAAGCTCCATCAGCCCGTAGGAAGGTCGTTGTACCACCGGGATAACGCTGCATCAGGCCGTGTTTGACCGTCGAGGCATTCAGGTCGGTGTTATCATCCGGCGCGGCCAGATCATCCAGCTTGGTCGCCAGCATCAGCGCAAAGGCATCCCCGATCTTGCTGGTAATTGTCCCGCTGGCAGGGGTTCCCCCCGAATAATTTGACAGGTTGAGTTCGGCCAGCGTTCCAGCGCCGATTACGAAAGTCGGATTGCCACCAGCATTGTCATGCCGAATATGACTGGCTTGGATATTATCAACCGTACCCGCTGTTTGATCGAGCAGATGGTCGGTCAGATCGATAAATGCTCCATTCAATTTCAACGTCCCGATATGCGAATTAGCGTGAGGCATTTCCAAGAAAGCATGCGGGGCTTGCGACTGTCCGGTACGATACCAGTTCCAGCGCGATCCCCGCAACTGCTCGACCGATCCCTCGAGAAGGATAGGGAGGTTGCCGTTGACCCCAACCGTGGTGTCGTACAGATCAAACCCGTCGATCTCCAGCAAGTGGATGTCTGTCTCCGGGAAAAAGTGCAAGATGTTCCGGTTGTCGGAAGGCTTGTGGATCTTGAAATTTCGCAGGGCCAAAATCTCGAAGTGCCCCCAGATCATGCAAAGTTCTGTGGGCAGTCCATTGCCGACGTTGACCCCTGCTCCCCAGGTCACATCTACCCCGTCGATGACGATCTGGCCGAAATCCCCCGCGCCCGCAAACCAGGTGTTAGCATGCAGCAGGTTGTTGGTCACCGTCCCGGTGACGTTGTGGATCTGGATCCGATCCATGCGCGTATTGGCATCGTGAGACAGCAACCGGATGCCTTGCAAGCAGTCCTGAAATTCAACCCCGTCGATAATGACATCCGTCATGACGCCCTGCCCCAGATAGGGTCCGCCATCGTTGGTGAGGGTCATATCCAGCATATTGCCGTCCCCGGCGCACAGGGCTAGAGCATCGTCCCAGGAGTTGAGTTTCAGATTGTGGCCATACACAAAACTCATTGGCCCATTCAGGTGAAGCCCGTCCCCGTTCAACCCTCCGATGCCGTGATCGGTGTGCAGGTTGTCGATATTGATGAAGTTGGCATTGCCGATATGCACCCCAAAGGCAACATGGTTAACCACGTACACATCTTGGATGGTCAGGTAGTTCGTGCCATAGAAGGTCATCCCGCAGATCAGGGTATTGTCCGCTTCCCGATTACCATTTGATCCAGTACCGTGCTGGTTGGCCTTATTCTGGTTATATGTTCCTCCGATGATGGTGATGTGCTCGTCGGTGATGGTGGTGCGGCTGCGGTGAGCGTTGCGAAGCAGGGCGCGGTTGGAGTTGGCCGTTTGAAAAAATCCGCAGCCGTCCAGGCACCAGAGCGTTGTATTGGAATAGATATCCAGCCCCGATACCCGCGTTGGCCCATCGAGTATGAGCAAGAGTCGCGAACCGGGGGATGCTTTATTCAAGATCGATTGGAGCACCGCTGTATCGTCCGTTCCGCCGCCACTGGTTAGATTGGTATCCAGCGCGGCCCCGGCCCGAGACGCGAATACCACAAACTCCGATCCAGTCCCGTAGAGACTGTCCAGGGTTTGTTTTGACCAGTGTATGCCTTGCTCGTGATCGAGGTCATTGGCATGACGCACCTGGTAGCCGAGCGCATCCCATACGGACCGATCCCCTTGCAGCGGTTCTCCGACCGGCACGGTCATTTCTACGCACGAGGTTTCGAGGTTATAAACGCCCACCGCTCCTGTCGATTCCAGAGTCAGAGTAAAGCCTAACCATGTAAAGCTCTGAAGTGGATCTCCTCCCACACTATGAAATTGGACCGCGATACAGTTATCAGCACCAGGCGTAAACAGGGTTTCGTCCAGCGTGATGACGCGGGTGACAATACCATTGGCCCCTTCCCAGGCCAGCGTTCCATTGATCCATACACCCATACAGTCGTCATCTTGAATAATGGATAATACGGCGCTGGTGAGCGTTCCGGCCCCTAACGTAAAGACCATCCTGTAGGCAGAATCAAACGCCGTTTTCGTATCATGGGTGATGTAATTGGGATAACCCGCGCCCAAATTGCTAATGATTGGACTTTGCCACGCGCTGTCATCATAGACCACCGCCTTCCAGTCATCGACCGGGACGGAGGGCAGGATTTTGCCGATCCCGACCCCGGTAGTGATTGTCGTAGTGGTTGTCCCCGTACCTGCGCTGGGGCGCATGATCCCGCTCGAGCCGTACAGCCGACCGCCCTCCACGTGCACGACTCCGTCGGCACCCAGAACTGCCCAGCCCTCACCACCGATAGAGATGCCCGAACAGATACAGTTCCACGCTTCCAGTCTGCCGGCACTGGCTTGCATGCTTGCGCCTACCCCAGAGCCATTGTTGGTGCCCAAGGCCATGCAGTCGTTAATATAAGCAATTCCACTGGGAGGGGCGACTACAGCGATGATCGGATCGGATGAATTTCCGATGACATTAACATTGATCCCGAGCAAATGGCTGTTAGCGCCCCCGAGGGTCACCGTCCCGGTCAGCATGGTTTTATTGCCCATCGAAGCCAAACCGACCCCAGCCGGGATGGTGCGCGCTCCAGCATAATTGCCCGGGGGAACCCAGATGAGGTCTCCATAGGTCGCTTCTGCCAACGCCGTGTCTAGGCCAGTCGCGGTGGGTGGGAAGGTCTTGGCCGGTGTGCCGTCGCCGTTCATTAGCACGATCACCCCCCAGGCGGTCCCGGTAATCAGCCCCGGCAGGGCGGTTTGGGCCATCAGCACCCGCAGGCGCCGGGCATCATCCTCAATCGACTTTCCGCCCAGGTCGTTTTTCACTTTTTCGCCTCACGCTCGAGCTGCTTGCGGTACTGGTTCTGTGCTGCCAAAATCTGGCTCTCGTCGAAGAGCTCGGTTTTCAGCACTGGTTTCTCATCGGCCATCGATACTTCCACCTCGCTCACGTAAAAATCCCGGGCGTCGCTCAGCCAGGCGCCGAATTCGTTCTTTTTGACCGGGTAATCCATGTCGCGCACCACGCCCGGGCGCAGCCGCCAGGGATCAATGGACGAGGTAATATCCTCTCCGGAGATGGCCACCAGCTGGCCGCCCCGCAAGGAATACGCCGGCGCGGTCTCGATCTTCTGGTAGTTCAAAAAGCGCCCCTGGTCCACGAAGAGGCGCCAGGGAGCCCCGCCCGCATCCCCGAGAGCGGTGATCTCAGCCATCTTGTCCCAGGCCCGTGCCGGGGTCGTGGAGCTCATCTTGACCGCCAAGGAATTGGCGCGGATGGACCCCACATGCAAAAATTCACAGTAAGCCGCGGTGATCGCCCCGATCCATTCCGCCACATCTGTATCCTCGCCAGTGAGTGCCGACAGATAGCGCCAGTTGGCCGTAAAGACGTATCCAGCCACATCCACCGTCAGTTTGGCGATTTTGGGATCCCCGGGACCCACCCCCACGGTGCGGGCCCACGGCCAGGCGTTTTCGACCAGGTGGGTATCCCGCCTGGCCTCGACCGCTGCCGCGTCGAAGCCGTCCAGGAGCAGCAGCTCTTCCCGCCGGCCGTATTCGGCAATCGAGCGCTCCGACTGCACCGGGGCGGTCGTAGCTGCCACTCCGGCCGAATCCAGATACTTGGCCGTGACGTGGTTGGCCATCACCGAGAGCGAGCGCCGGCGGGCCATGCCGCCCACCTGCAGCTCCATCTCGTAGAACAGCCCCTCCCAGGTGATAAATCCGCCGCTCCGCTCTTCCACGTGGCATCCCAGGTTCTCATAGAAGATCCCGGCCAGCTCCGCGGCCGTACCGGTCAGGGTGAAGGAGCCCATCCAAAAGCCGCCCAGGGAGCGGATGGAACGCTTCCAGGTTTTGCCCACCGCCCCGGTCAGGTCGGCGATGAAGGCTGGCGGGTTGGCCTGGGTCAGCCGGGAGAAGAGGCGCAGCGAGATCACGTTCGCAGCCCTCGCCAGCGCGGATAGACCGAAAAGACCGGTGTGAGCGTTGGTGTCAAATCGTGGAAGGTAGCGTTTTGCGCGGCCATCACCAGCAGCGCCCCGCCCGGGGGAAACTGCCAGTTCGAAAACGAAAAATCGATATTGCCCAGGATCCCGTTAGCTTGCGAACCGATGGCATATTGATCGCCCTCAGTTGGGTTGATATAGGCTGCCAGCTCCCCACCTCCCGTATCCACCCAGACCCCGTCAACAATGAGAAGGTGCTCGGCCGGGACCAGGATCAGGCAGTCCAGGTACAATGCGCCTGCAGGGGAAATGCGCTCGGCGAAGATCTTCAGCGCATAATCGCCCATTCCATTGCCGATCCCCGGCCCCGTACCGCGGTAACCGGTAGGCGGCAGTTGCACCTGGCCCAGCTCGACCAGCTTCCAACCAGTTTGCCCGGAAATGTAAGTGGTGCCCACGATCGAGCCGCGTGAGAAGCCCATCCAGCCGTGCTGCAGTTGCAGCGCTACTTGGGTGGGATATGCATCGACTTTAACCCGACCCAGCACCAGGTAGCGTCCCACGAAATCATCCAGGTTGGTCGTGGCGATATCGGACAGGTAGAGGTTGTTGCGCCAATAGAGCTGCGGCATGGTGAAGTTGACCCGCACGCAATGGCCGTCCGAAGCAGAGGCATCATCGATGACCTCTGAGTCGGTCATGGGGTTGCCGATGTTGACCGTGCCGGCCTCGCACTCCCACACGGAAATAAATCCGGTCGTGCCATTTCGCAATGGGCGTAGGCCCACCCAGATCCTGGATAACCCGGCTGCCACTGAAGCGGAGGAGATGGTCAGGCTGGCGATGCGTCCCTCCACTGCGCCTCCCAGGGCTGCCAGGGCTGCTTTGCCGCCCGTAGCCGAGAGCGGCCCCGGGGTGTAGGCCGTCGGGGTAGCCGCCTCGTAGAGCGCCTGGCGCTGGATGGCCACGCGTAAATTTAGCCGCCCCCGACCCATCAGCGGCCCGGAAAAGGCCGAGGGCAGGATCTCAAGCGTCCCGTCCAGCACCAGGGAGCGCTTGGCCGTCTCACCCTCACTCTGCCAGGTGAGCCATACCGGCGAGGCCTCGATTGGGTTGGCGCTATAGCGCCGGGATGCCTCAAAGAGGCCCTCGAGCTGAACCACGGACGTGCGGGTATTTGCATCTGACGCCACGGAGAAGAGCTCCATCGTCTCCCAAACGGAATCGGAGCCGGTCTTGGGTCCCCAGGTCGCGTCTTTGAGCAGGAGCGTACCGGTCAGGAAATTGAGCGTGACGGTGCCGTCGCTCAGGGATAGCTCACGGGTCATAGCTCAGGCTCCCATCGTGGCATTCAGGCGCGCCCTGCGGCGCTCGTCGACCATCGCCAGCCCCAAAGCGGCTGTGCCCTGATCGTAGAAATGCTGGTTGATCGTGTCTCCGCCCACCGAAGCCTGCGCCAGGCGTCCCGGACTACCGGAGAGAGATCCGCTGATGTTGACGTTTCCCAAAGCCCCGATCGCGCCATTGACATCAGTAGCGATCTTTTTGAAGGAATTGGTAAAGCCCGCCCCCAGTCCCAGGGCCATATTCTGCCCGATGCCTGCAAAGACCTTACTGGGACTGGCTATACCCAGGGCTTTTTTGACCCCGTCCACGATCCCGGTGAAGAACTTTTGGATGTTCTCCCCAAACGCCGCGGCATTATTCTGGATGCCCTGCCAGACCCCATCCACGATGTTTTTACCCACATCCCAGAGGGTGGTCACCAGGCCTTTAACCCCGTCCGCGATTGCGGTCACCAGTTTCCCAGCCTCTGTTCCGAGCGTCGGAAGCATGCCCACAATCCCGGTAATTAGCATTGTCACGAGTTGCACGGCCGCCTCGCCGATCATCGGCAGCGCCGCAATGATCGCAGTAAAAATGGCGGTCACAATCTGCGGGATGTAGGGTAGCAGGATTGGGATCGCCGCAATGAGTCCAGTGGCCAGCGCCAGGATAAGCTGCAGGGCTGCTTGAATGAGCGCAGGGAGGTTCTCCAGGAGCGTCAGGATGATCTTCGGGATGATCTCGAGGATAGTCGGGATGAGCTGGGGCAGCGCAGCCGCGATGCCGGTCGCCAGGGTGATGATGAGCTGCAGCGCCGTTTCAATCAGCATCGGCAGCTGGGGCAGGATGCCGTTGACCAGAGCCAGCACCAACTGCAGGCCGGTCTGCATGATCATCGGCAAGCTGGTGATCACGAACTGGATGAAAGCATTGATGAGCTGCAGCACGACTGGCAGGAGCGCGGGAATGGCCGTGACGAGGGAACTGGCCAGACCGTTGATGATCGAAAGGCCCGTCTGCAGGAGCCGCTCCGGTTTTGTGGCCAGGTTGGTGAGGAGATTGCCGATCATCTCGCCGATCCCACTGGCCATGTCTCCCGAACCCGCTCCGGAGAAGAGCTCTTTGAACAGACCACTGATCCCGCCGGTCTTCAAAGTGTTCGCCAGGCTGCCGATCTTGTCGGCAATCCCGGCAACGCTGTCCTTCAATTGGATGGCCTTATCGACGTTGTCACGGCCAAAGATGGAATTGAGTGCCCCCCGGATGTTCCCGGTCTGCAGCTTAGTGAAGACCTCATCCATCTTCCCGCCGAATTCGCCAATTTTGGTCGTCAGCCATTCCACTCCCTTGGTCATCGTAGAGCTTTCCAGGAAGTTATTCAGCAGGGTGGTGGCCCGCGTAACGATCGGGAGAAGCGCCGTGCCGATTTTGGCCTTGAGGTTCTCCACCTGGCTGGCCAGGATCCTCTGCTGGTTAGCTAGTCCTCCCGAGGTGCGAGCAAAATCACCCTGGGCCAAGGCCGTCTGCTCCATGATCAGCGCGTAGCTCGCCTGAGCTTTAGCCGCGGCCGGCAGCTCGCCGTTGACCTCCTTGAAGCCCATCTTGAGCGCCTGGGTCTTCAAGGCAGCCGCGGATATATTGACCCCCAACGCCTTCAAGGGTTCGGTTTCTCCGGTGAGCCCGGCTCGTAATTTCTCGAGCACTTCCTCCGGAGAGAGGTTGTTGAAACTGGCCAGGTCCCCGGCCAGCTTGACTATACCCACCGACATATCGGCGCTTTTGTCGTCAGTCATGCCCATCGAGCGAAACAGGTTGCCGTACGTCCCAGCGGCAGCCAGGGCAGCATTTTCCGACATACCCAGCGACGTCGCTGAATCCTTGCCGAATGCCAGCACGCGCCCGGACGCGTCTCCAAAGACCACCCCCACTTTGGAAACCGTCTCATTCAGGTCGCTGGCCGGGCCGATGGTTTTGGCTGCCAGGGCGCCAATGGCCACACCTGCAGCCGTGGCGGCCCCCACCAGTCCGAGGGCCAGGCCTGCTGTGAGTTTGGCCACGTGGACTACCAGAGAGCCTAGTCCGGTGGCGGCTGATTTGGCATGGCCAACGAGACCCTTGAGGGCGTTACCCAGGTGATCCGTAGAGGTGCGCGCTTTATCTTCGTGCTTCTGCAGCGCCTGGGTCTGATCTCCGGCGCCTTTGCTCTCTTTGCCCATCGCCTCGAGCGCAGCGCCTGACTGCCGGAGCTCGCCCTGCATTTTGTTCAGGGTTTCGGTCTCTTTGTTGATGCTGATCTGGAGCAAGTCCAGCTCTTTTTTGCTGGTCTTTCCATCCGCGGCTAGCTCCTGGTAGACCCGGCTGAGCCCGTCCACCTTCTGCTGCTGCAGTCCGATCTGGCCGGTGAGCGCCTTGATGCGCGCTTCCAGGCCGGCGCTGGACTTGTCCCAGTCGCCCATACTGGCTGCGACTGCCTTGAATCCGGATTCAATCACCCGGACCTGGCGATTGAGGTCAGCAACGCCGGCCTTGTAATTGGTCGTGTCGAGGGCTACTTTTCCACTCAGCGGGTTATCGCTCATGGGTTGCCTACATCCAATCCACCTGGTCGCAGTACACCGATTGCGCGGTTCCTGATACGCCCGAGAGCTTCATCAGGAACGGGAGCAAACTCTCGATATCGGTATCATCGATATCTTTCAGCGACCAGTTGAACGCTTTGACCAGGGTGATCTCAATGTCCACCATCCAATCACCCAGATCCGTGATCGGGTCTTGGGTCAAAGCGTCCATCTGGTCCGTCCCCGGTGCTATCCCGGGGGTGGCGGGTTTGGGACCAGGCCCCCCGCCTTGTTGACGATCTGCTCGATCACGGCGATCATATCGGTGACATCGGCGCCCTTATCCAGGTCGTCGATGGTGAAACGGTCTCCGAAAATGGTCACCACCAGCCCGGCCAGCTCATCCAGGATCTTCTCATCCAGGTTGGCCGGGTCCAGCGCGTCCGTGTTGAGCTGCTTGGCCATTTTGATGGCGCGCTTGAGGATGCCCCAGGGCACCACCGAGCGGGTAAAGGTTTTAATCGGCGCGTCTTCGGCATCATAGAGCGTGATCGTGATCGGGGTTCCCGACATACATCACCCTTAGGCCGTACCGAAATCGATGGCCGCGTTGAGCGCCTGGCCATAGATATCCTTGACCGCGATCGCCACGATATAGGTGGAAGCTGCATCCAAGGATGCATTCGGATTGACGGTTAGGATCTTTTTGGTGGCGTCCAGGCTATTGGTGCAGGCCACGGCCGTACCGTCAGCCTTAACTACCACCACGTGGGCAATGGCATCCGCCGTCAGGGCGTTGTTGAAGGTCAAGGTGATGGTCTTGGTCACCGCTACCGTTGCAGCTCCGTCGATCGGATCCGCTACCGAGATCGCCAGGGCGGAGACAGCCGCTACTGCAGGCGTCTGCACCTGGCTGAACCATGTGGACCCGCTGAAGTTGAGCGTATCCTCGTCGCCCACCACTCGTTTGACCGCTTTGAGAACCCCGCTGCCGATATCGAACTTATAGATCGATGGGATGGCCTTGAAATTGAGCTTGGCCGTCTTGGGCTCGGGTTTCTCGCCGCGCGTGGCGGTTTCCTCATCCGGAGGGCTGAATTTGCCCTTCATGAACCAGTAATAGCGGTATTTGCCATTGGACTTCATCGACCGGAAGGCCAGGGCCACATCCGGAGGCGAGCCGCCGTAGTCATACATACGCCCGGTGGTGGCGTCAAAGGCTTTGCCCAGCACCAGCGCCTGCATCTCGAGCGGCAACCCGGTCACCTCCAGCTCCACGTCGGTGGGGCCCTCAGAGGTCATCACGTCGTAGGGTTGGTCATCGGCATACTGAGTATCCTGGGAGCTGGTGACCTTCTGGCTGGCGGTTGCGGCCGGCGCCAGGTATTCGGGGGTGCCGGCGACGTACCCGGCGGCCGTGTCCTGGGTGACCAGGGCCACATACAACGAGTCCAGGCCAACCCGGCTTTTATACTCTCCTGCGTTCGCATTCACTGTCATGGCTATAGCTCCTCTTCTAAATAGTAGAATTCCATTGAGAGACCGAAATGCCTGGTCTGTTCGTTGTAGGGTAGTTCCCGCAACGGTCCGCGGGTGAAGCCAACAGCGGTCATTGCGGTAGCGATCGCCGGTATGACCGCCAGGCCCGCCCGGTTGTAGTAGCTCACCTGCACGTGGTAGCTGCGGCTCTTTTCGACGTCATCTGCATGCTGCTCGGGTGGCGCTGCGATCAAGAAGAACACCAGGTACTCATTCGGCAGCTCCCCGCCCGTAGCAGCCAGGTAGACACCTTCCGCTTTGGGCAGGCTGAGACCTGTCAGGGCTGCGCTGATCCGCTCCCAGATGCTCATAGCGCGCCTTTCTCTTCGAAGACCTGGCGCATCGCTCGGCGAGCCTTGCCCATGTCCGAGTCGAGCGTCGGGCGGATGTAGGGATGCGCCGGCATATTAGCGGATCCAAACTCCTGCACATTGCCATACCGGGCGGTATCGGCGTCGGTGTCTTTGAGCAGCCCCACCTCCACAAAGTGGAAATTGCCATCTTGCTGAGGCTCCGAGCAGTCGATTTTTGACTGCAGGTTGTGCGTGTCGACCGCCACCCGCGCTTGCATGCCATCCACCAGCACAGCACCACCGGCCTGCAGGGCCTCATCGGCAACCTGGTCGATATCCTGACCGGCCTGGGCGATGCGCTCCAGGTAGTCTTCAAAACCTTTGGTGGTGAGCCGTGTCTTGATGGGCATTAGCTTACGCCTTTTCGATCCAGTGCCATGTTCCGGGTTTTGGCTCTTCAGAGAACATCACCGATGTGCGCCAAAAATGACCGTGTTTGACCTCGGCAGGGCTAATGCCAAAGTTGGCAAAGAGATTTTCCTCGGTCGGACCATACGGCGCGTCATTTGGGCCATCGGTGATCACCTGCAAATTTGAACAACCATTTTCTCCCCAAACGCGCACGACCTCCGCAGGGCAGTGCTTCCCGTTAGGCATAACATAATGCACTTTACGACCTTCAGTTAATCCGTCCATCATTCTCCTTTTTACCCGGCCTTCATTTGCCGAACCTTTAGCTCAAGATATTCGTTTCGCTGTTGGATATTGTCGATCGAGACGATCTCGTAGCGCTCCGTTCCCAGCAGCACCGCGCAGGTCGTGTCGATCCCGTTCCGATGTCGGATGGTGACCGTCGCCGCAGCTTCCGCTTCGATGGACTGTGCCGCCCAGGCTTCCGAGCCGTGCACGTTGACCCACTTGGCCCACACATCCGCGATCTTGGTCCACGTCGGCACCGGAAACCCACCCGTTTCCACGGAAACGGTACGTGATTGCAGTTGCACTAGGGTCCGCAGCTCGCCCGGGTTGGTCACCTTCCCGTTTAAGTTCATCAGTCCTCGGTCCAGAAGTCGAGCGTGGTATCCACCGTCTGCCCGTACACGTCCGCCGGGTGATCCAGCACCACCAGGTAGGCAGTATTGCTCGCCAGGTTGCTGTTCGGGTTCACCGTCAGCACCTTACCGGTTACATCCAGGGTGTTCGTAGTTGCAACCGCACCGCCCGCGCTGGTCTGCAGAGTCACATGGCTGATCGCATCCGCCGCCATCTCGTTGTTGAACTGCAGCACGACGTTGGTGGAGATCGCCATCTCGCCATAAAGATTAATATTTATCAGCCGCAGCGGCTCAAACGGCACGCCGGCGCTGCCCAAGAGCATCGCCAGCGCCTTCAACTGGACCATCACCGCCACCAACCCAAATCCCAGCGCACCACCGGCTGCCATGCCGCCCGGGTCCTCGTGCCAGCGCACCAGCAGCATGCGCGCCGCAGATTTTGCCTGCGGGTAGATGGTCGTGTCCTTCGTCCAATCTCGCCCGGTCGCCGTCTCGAGATAACCGTCGACCAGCGGCAGCAGGTCCAGCATGGCCTGGTCTGTCACGACACACCGCAACACAGTGGCAGCCTCGGCGCTCGTCAAAATATTGGTCATCGATGCTCCATCCTGGCCCGGATCGGCTCGGACCCGGGCCAGAAGTTGTCCGTTAGTCGATCACTTCGACGACCGAAGCAATGTGATCCACCGGCTGGTAACGGCCGTTGAATCCGTAGATTTCCGCGCTGATGACACTCTCGGCGACACCGACGGTGATCGAGAGCCGCGCGTGCGTGAAACCGCTATTGACTTTCAGCTCGTCGCTGCGGAGGTTGATCATCGCCTGGTCATTATCATTGGTGGCTTTGACAAGCGCCGTGATGGCCTTGCCGGCGATATCCTCCGCGCCGGCCCCGGCCGCGCTGGTGGCCTGCTCCAGTTTGGCGTTCACCGTTGCGCCTGCGCCCAACACCCCGGTATGGATGACCGCCAAAATGGAGTCGACGTCCACCAGCGATACCCAGCCCGTGGTCACCGTCGCCGCTGCCTGGCTGACCGGGTCCAACACCGCCAACAAAGCGATTTGTTCGGAAGGTTTGATATTCGGGTTCATGTTTCACCTTTCCATTCGTTTCTCGATCTCGCTCAAGGGACCGGGGATCCCGGTCCCAGGTAAACGAGTGATTTGAATTACGCGCGTGCGTCCAACGTCACGAAGTGGCTACGGGTGGAAGATCCCTTGGCCGGGCTGACCGGCGCAGAAAGGAACGGCTGCCCGTTCATCCGGAACGTCCAGCGGAACGCCTGCAGGCCGTAGTCGAAGTACAGGTGCATGGAACTCGCAAACTGCACCCCGCCCTCGCTGGTAATGGCGTAGTATCCGGCCTTGAGATTGACCAGGTGGATATCGCCCTTATCGCCCAGCGTTTCGCACTGTTCGCTGAAGCGCACGGGCCTGCCCAGCAGCAGCCCGCCGGGAGCGTTCTGTAAACCGGTCGACGGCGGTGTCCAGACCAATTGGTTGCCCAGGGTCATTGTCATGAGCTGGGGCAGCGCATCTTGGTTGATGTACCAGGCCGCGCCCGATGCACCCAGGATGCGGGCATACATGCCGGCGATATTCTCGGCGACCAGCGTGTCCGCTGTCTGGTTAAGCTTTTTTGCCACGCTCACCAGGGCCCCCGATTTCATATAACCCAAGGGCTGGCCTGCGCCGGTGCCGCCCACGATGGCGGTATTGATCTTCCAGCGGATGGCCTGTCCGGCCTTGTTCGTCAGGCGGGCAGCCAGCCGCGGCGCATCGGCCAGGAGCTGGTCGGTGGCGGTCACAAACGCGTACAGGTCGTGCAGCCGCATTTGCTCTGCTTCGGTTACCAGCTTTGATGGCGTCATCTGACTGGCCTCGGAACGCCATTTGGCCTGTACGCCGGTTGCGCCCCACGGTGTGGATTCGTCCCGCAGAAACTCAACAGCGTTGGAGCCGGTCGGCTCGTTATCGGTCTCAGCGATCAGTGCATCCTGCTCCATCGCCACTTCCCAGATTTCCTGGCGGAAGGCTGGCGGCACCATGCGCCCCTCGCTCGAGCCGGTCTCCTGGTGAAAATCGGTCGGAGCCGCGCCCATCTGCAGGCGTTCATCGGTCCGCCCGCCGGGGGTATACAACCCCTTGACCGCCAGGGCGAAATCTGCCACATCGGCAAAGCCGCGTTTTGGGTCGTCTTCGCCACGGTCGTGCATCTCGATGCGCGGCAGGGCTGTCGCCGTGCGCTCGCGCTCGCGCCGGGCTTCATGCCGGGCCAGGTCGGCGCCGAGTTTATCCAGGCGGGTGTTGATGGCATCGTCGCGCGCCTTTTCTTCGGCCGTCAGCTCTCGGCTCTCTTTTTCGGCCTGGTCGAAAATCCGCTTGCCTTCTGCGATCAGGTCGGTCCGCTCTTGCAAAAGGCTTTTATACATTTGACTTTCGTTCATGGTTCACCTCTGCTTCAAAATGAATAGGATGGGTACTTTCTTCCACTCTACGGAGCGGCCGAACCCGGCTCGACGGAGCCAGTATTCTCACTCAGGCGCATGCGGCGCCTGCGAAAATCCAAATCTGCACTGGCGCTCTTGCGCGCCCCGGGGGTGCGCTGCAGGCGCTCGACAGTCTCGTCCAGGGTAGCCACCCGATCAGCCATGCCCAGGGCCAGGGCCTGTTTGGCGCCCACCACGCGTCCCTCGCCAAAACCATTACGCACGTCGGCGGGTTTCACGCCCCGGTTGCGCGCCACGGCTTTGACAAATTGGTCGTAGGCTTCCGCCACGCGCCCTTGAATAGCTGCTCGGGCTTCCTCGCTTAATGGCTCGTACGGGTTTCCTTCCGTTTTGTACTTCCCCTCACTGATCAGGGAGACCTTCACGCCCTCTTTGGCCAGGGATTCGCTCAGATCTTCGTGTACGGCGAAGACCCCGATCGCGCCTACCTCGCCCGATGGGCTGACGATCATCTCGTCGGCGGCGGATGCGATCCAATAAGCGGCGCTGGCAGCCATATGGTTGCTGACGGCGAGGATCGGTTTGGCGCCCCGCGCGTCGAATACCTTGCGGCTCAGCTCGTCGATGCCTGAGATCGATCCGCCGGGGGAATCCACATCCAGCACGATGGCGCCCACGTCCGGATTTTTCACCAGCTCGTCAAAGCGCTTGCCGAAGACCTCGGCGGACGTTGCTCCGCTGGTTTCGGTAAACAGATTGGCGCGCGGCACGATGGTGCCAAATAGTGGCAGCACTGCCACACTTCCCGCGATGCGGTCGGCCGGTCTCCGCGCTCCGTGGATGCGGGTTTGCACTTCCTCCGCGTCCAGTTTCTCCCCGGCGAAATGGCGGGTAACCACCTCTACGATCACCGCTAGCTTTCCGGGCAGGATCGCCCAGGGGGTTTCCATGAGTGCGTGGCTGATGTGGACTGTGGTCATCGTTCCATCTCCTTTACCAGCGCCACGAGCTCGTCCGCCCGGTGCGCTTCCCATTGCTCCAAAATGGATGCGCCAAACTGCACCAGCTCATCCCGTCCCCGGCTGACGTAGGCCGCGGCGACCTCGCCCGGGATGCACATGCTTTGCGTGACGTACCCCAGGTGATCGCCGAAAAACTCATCGACGGCCTGTGTCCATTCCTCCCCGTGCTTCCGGGAGGCCCGGCTCATGGCCGCGGCTTCCTTGCGCGCTACCCGGGCGGCCGATTCGCGCAGCAGGTGGTCGTAATGCGCCCCGGACGCCTGGTCAGATGGCAGAGGCGCGGGATCGGGCTGGTTGGATTGGCGCATATTCAGCGGGGTCAGATAATCGTCGTCTCCGCCGTCGATCGGGTTCATATTTTCCGGTCGGCGTACGTCGTTCCTCGACAACCACCCGCCCAGCCGACCGATAGAATAGGCATTGTAGCGTTTAAGCAGGTCACCCCGCAGCAATGCATCAGTGAGAAATTCAACAAAATAGGTCTGTGAGGCAATGATCAGGTCCTTGGCGATGAGCTGCTGCCAGCGGATCAGCCAGGGCAATAGCACGAATGTCACAAACCCACGGCTCATTTCCTCGATCCCGGAGCCCCAACTGGTGGCTTTGCTGGTCAAACCGACCATGTGCGGTGGCACGCGGAACCAGCGCGTTACATCCTCGGCCTGGAATTCGCGCGTCTGTAGCATTTGTGAATCCTCGGGAGATATGGTCACTTGCTGCCACTCCATGCCCTCCTCGAGCACGCCCAGGCGGTACAGGTTCTCTCCGCCGGTCATTTCCTCCACCTGGTGCGTCAGCCGGAGTTGAGCCTCCGTCGATAAATTCCCCGGGTGTTTGAGGAAGCCACCCGGACGTGAATAATTGGCGAACAATTTCGCACCGGAGCGTTCAGCGGCCAGGGTAAGCCCGAAACTTTCACGCGCATAGGTGATCACCGAGACGCCTTCCACCCCATCCAGCGACAGACCGCGCAGATGCAATATCTCATCATCGTTGTAGGCCTTTTTACTGCCGTCTTTGGCCGTCACCTGGTAGCGCAGCACCTCCTCGTCAACCTCCTCCACTACGACCCGGTCGGGATGGATCGGAATGAGCTTATCCACCGGCCCACGCGGCCCGGCTATAATTTTTGCGTAACCATTTCCGCGGAAGAGCGCGTGCATCTGCAACATATCAAAGAATTCAAACGACGTCTGCCTGCGGTTGGGTTGATCATGCAGGATCGCATATAGCGGGTGGCTGGTGGCGCGTTCCTTGCCGTCTTCGCCAAGCCGACGGTAGATAATGCGCGGTAACATGGCCACGCTTTCCGAAATGAGCCGCCCGCAGGCCCAGGCCGTAGAGATCTTCAGCGCCCCATCCGCGCTCACCGGCATGCCGGACGCCGTCATCGGGCTGGCCGTGTGCGCCCAATAACGCTCCTCGTCGAGCGATAGCGAGCTGGTTTGACCCATCAGACGCTGCAGGAAGGTCATGGAGTTTCTTCTCCTGAGATCACACCCAGTTCCAGACCCGGCTCCAAAACGAGGACCTTATGACCAGGAAAGATGCTGGAGAACATCACTTTCATTCGCTGCTGAGCTGCTTCCGGGAGCTGAACCGCGGGTTTGACCACCAGAATATCCCCGGGTTTCAAGGAGACCTTTTTTAGATCTTCAATCCAGTTCACCTGGTCATCCATGTTGATCTCCAAAAAGAGAAATTGCCATCATTAACATTCCGGATCCAATCAGCGCGGCAGGCGGATAGACCAGGTAGGCTCCAGCGGCAAACAGAAGCAATCCGAGGACAAACCCCGCCAGGTTGGATGAAAATTTGAGCTTCATACGACCACCATGCCCCTTGTTTCATAGATGCTCTTGCCCGTAGCCGAAACGCCGGAGGTCAATGCGTCGCAGCGCGCCTGCCAGGAGAGGATCCCTGCCATCCCCGCGTCGATCTTATAGGGGCTATCCGCGCGGGCTTTATAAATCAGGAAAAGGGCCTGCCCCTTATCGTCGACCATGTTCAGATTCTTGCGGACCGCGTTCCCGATATGTTTCGCATAGCGCGGGTCGCCGTCATGGGTAAGCTCTTTGGCTCGCATCGAGGTGACAAAGGCTTGAATGGCAAAGGCCATCCGCTTCCATTGGTTCGTCCACCAAGCCACCACCCGCTCTTTGCCAAACTTTCCCGCCCAGGTTGCTACTTTTTCTTCCCAATAAGGCGGATCGCAGTACATGCGCCAGACGGTCCACATCTCAAAGGCGCTCTCGACGGCGGTGTTCACCTCGGCTTCAGGCACTTCCCATTCCTCGGCTTCGGGTGGACGCTCCCACAGTCCGAGCAAGAATTGACATCCAGTGGCCAAATCCGTACCCACCAGCGCCGTTGAGTCATGCCAGCGTGCGCCGTCAAAGCCCAGGGTGATGGTCGCTTTCGGCGCTGGGCGAAATCCAGGATTGGCCAGGGACTGCCAAAGCTGGTAATCGAAGGCCTTTTCGCTCGCCTGCACAAGCCGGTTGAGCCAGACGCGCTCCAGGTAGGCTTTGTCTGTGGTCGGGTCGGTGAATTGCTCGCAAATGGCGTCAATATTGCTCCAGGCGGCGATGGGTCCGGAGGCTTCCAGCACGGCTTTGCGGACGTCATCAGGATCGGTCAGGTTATAGCCATCCGACGCCTGGCGATGAAAAAAGAACAATTTGCTATCCTGGATTTTTCCATCCAAAACCTGCTGGGCATACTCCATCGTGTTTTCACCGACAGAATTCTCCCCCGGCGCGGGGGCCGTCGTCACTTCGAGCATCCACGGATCCGACAACTTCCGTTTGGGGAGGTTGGCCATCATGGTCCGGTGGGCGTGGCGCAGCCGGTCGGTGTTCCAGCGGTGGGTATTATGGGTAAGTCGCAACCCCCATCCGGCCAGGAACAGGTGATCGGCAGAATCCACTTCGATGCACTTGACCGGAACCGATTCGCAGGGTTCGATCTTTGCAATCGTTGGCCAGCGGGTGGATATCCGCTCATGTTCTGGGCATTTTTCGGCCTTTCGCCGTAAGCGGAATGGGCAATAAGTTGGCGAGAAACTTACCTTGTACATAAAGCCGGTTCTCGATCGCGGCTCGTTTATGATGCTGATTGTGGCGGGCGTACCCAATGACTGCACCAGGTCCCGTACCGATTCGGTTAACGCCAGCTTATTCTGGACAAAAACACAGGCCGATTTGTCGGACACATATCCATCTGCATCCATCAAACCTTGCAGCAAGGCCAACCGCTGATTTCGACTTGCGAATAAATACTTGCTCGGAATATGTTTATTGCCTTTCAATCCCGCTGCAGTAAGTTGAGCCCTCAGTCCCTCAGGTAAGAAACGGACAGCGCGCGCCTTGTCAGTATTGCGATCTTGACTGACGGTCGTTCTATAACCCACCGATTCCACCAGGGCTCGCATTTCGGACACATCCTCCGATCCGGAATGGATATACCCCGCATCGGTTGCTCCATCTCCCAACCAGGCGCCCAAAACATAAGGGTCGATAGATAATTCAGCGGGTCTTCCGTCGAAACCAGCATGTCTGGGCAATCGCCAGCGCTTACCATAGCCTGTATCGACCCCGGCCAGATACATTTTTTCTGTGGTTACCACCTGCTCGCCCTTGGGCCGGTTGGTCCAATCTATTACCTTCCATCGATGTCCAGCATCCGTAACAATACTGTCGTCCTCCGCGAAGGTCACCCGATAACAGGGCCGCCCCTGGTGGATGGGAGAAAGTCCAACAATAGAAACCGCATGGCCATTGCGATCAAAAACTTTATCGCCAATGGCGAGTTCTCCCATCGATCTCCAACCCGAATCGGTGGGCACCGGGGTGTCAATTGACAGGGGTTCATCGCAGACCTGGAAGGTGGTCCGCGCCCCGTCGCGTGCATCCGGCGAGCTGGCCAGGCTGACCGCCTTGCCGTCCCCGCAGATGCGCATGATGCGCTCGATGCCGATATCGAAATCATCCGCGATCGGGCTGTATTCCAGGATGGTTTTGAGGGCTCCGTAGGCTAACTCATCTGACTGCTCTTCCGTGTAGGCCACCAGCGGAATATACGGATCGACCACCGGTCGGCCGACCGGTTGGCCTTGGGCGTCCCAGCCATCGAAGCGCACCGGTGCTTCCGCGTGCAGCTCAGCCGCGGCAATCATGGCAGCAAACTCGGTTTTGGCGCTGCCCTTGCGCAGGGAGAGGCCGACCCGCGAAAAGCGACGCCGTCCGGCCCTGGGGTGGTCTTTGGGGTAGAGCTCGTACATGCGGAAAACGAGCGCTCGTTTCTCGGTATCCAAAATGACCGGCTGGCCGCGCAGATCGCCCGGGCCAAACACCAAATTTTCCTCAATCCAGGCGCAGACTTGGCCGCCCAGGCTGGGGAAAGGTGATGTATCTTTCGGAACCATCAGCACGCTCATTCGTCCAATACTCCTCGCGGATCCACATCCACGATTACGGCTCGGTGAGCCCTTTTCTGCTCGTGGCGGTCCTTGGCTTCTTCCGCCTGGGCCACGGTCCACTCCAATCGCCGCCGGCTGAGCGGCGTCAGGCCGAATTCCCGCTCGAGCATGCGGATTTCTCTTGCCACTTCCAGCTTTCGCGTCTTCCAAAAGCTGTCGACCAGCATCACCAGGCGGAACAGGGCCGGCTCATCCGCCCGCAAAAACTCATACCTCATCGGTGAGGACCACATCACCGACCAAAACCGCTTGGCCATCGAATGCCATTCCTCGCCGTCGGGCAAATCGGGCAATTTCGGCTTCCGCTGGCGAGGTAAAGCTTCTGCCGGCAGCACGGCGCGGGTGGTCGATTTGTTGCGCCGCTGCCGGACGGATGGGTCTTTGGGCAGGGGTCCCGGCATGTCAGCGTGTCCCGTTTTTAATCGCCAAACCCGTACACAGAAAAATCAGTGGCCCCGCGCGCTGGTCGCTCCCCAGCCTGTAGACTTTTCACCCGCCCCTACCCCTGGTTCAAGACTTCGCGAGCTGTCTTGCTAGAGTGGTGAGGATGGCACAAGGACTGGAGATTGTTTACATCAAAGAACAGCTTACGATCGCCTCGGTGCGGTGTGTTATGGTCAACGTCTGTTGCTTCTGTGTAGATGCCCTCGGCTAGGCAGGCCTTGCACCACGGCTCCTGCGCTAACTGCCTGGCTCGTAATTGCTTCCAACGCCGCAGGTTATAGAGCCCATCTCTTGTGTTATCCCTATATTGCGCGTGATTAAACGGGTGTTGTGCACAGCGTCCAGACTGCACCAGATTGGGGCAGCCTGGAAACGCACAGGATTTCAGCGCAGGTTTTGGCATAAGATAAATGAGCTTTCAATAATTCCAGGGCGAGCCGGCGCCTGATCCCTACACGGTGTGTGTCGCCTATTACTCTTCGAGAGGCCCGCCCAAATAAACATGTACTAATCGACTGGTACTTTTGCTTTGCGGTTGATAGACAATGGCGGCTTGACCCGCTCAATCAACAAGGTGATAGCCTTGGTGTTGGCCTCCAGGGCAGCCTTGGTCTCAGCCCAACATTGCTTCACCATCTCTGTGTTCTTCTTCTCTTCAAATAGGCGATCTGCCCACACCTTGTTGAGGATGAAGATTGCAAAGGCTGCCAATGCGATCGTTCCACCTTGCGTGAGTAGCTCTGTTAGTGGCGCTTCCATAATATTATTTCGCCAGATCGCGCCGCATCACTTGCGCCAGGACGTTGGGATCCACCTGGTTGCCCAGTAGCGTGAGGATCGCTTTATTGATCAGCTTGTCGATCATCCCTTTGAACAGGTCATAAAACAGGCTGGCAATGACGGCCAGAGCCGCACCATATGCAAGAACCGGAAACCAGTACCCGAAAACAATCCAGAAATCACCGATCGGCGGACGCAACTGGGTGACCTGGTAGCCACAACCCCATATAAATCCGTTGATAAATGATGCTGCAAGCAGCTGCTTATCTTTCAGACCAGCCTTCTGCAGGACACCGACAATACCGATAATCGGCAGCACCAGTGGAATGCCGCCGACGGACACGTTAATGAACCGCGAGAAGTCGATGGGCGTTGGAACTGGAGGATCTCCGGTTTGAGCGAAGACAGGCGTGGTAAGTGCCCCCAGAAAAAGAAAAACACCCAAAAGCAGGAATAACCGCATGATGTTGAGATGCCAGGTTTTCATAGCGACCCCTCTATTCAATTAATATGGTTGGCCTTCCAATAGTTGATACACGGTCAGAAAAGGCCTATGCTGTAAATAAAGCATAGGCCTTTGTGAATTATCTTCAATTGCTCGTTGGTATATAGATCAAAAGAATCAGATTTGACCGGATTTTGTTAAAATATGAATAACCTCCGCGTTGGTAGAGAGATTGAGCTTCCGGCGCACGTTTGCCAAATGTGACTTGACGGTCCAGCGCGAAATAGCCAGTGTGGTCGCAATCCCTTTAATGGACTGACCAACCGCAAGCGCTTTAATAACCTGCATCTCTCGCGGCGATAATGGCACAAATTGCGCTGACGTTCTTGTCTCATCGACCATGCGGTGGAGCCCCCCTCAGATTAAAATGGCATCTCGTCTTCTTGCGGCAGTTTACTGAAATCTCCATCCAGGCAGTTGACCAACTGGAAGCTGAGCCCTTTGGCTTTCTCATCCGCCTTTTTGAGCGCGGTCTCCGGCCTCAAACCGCGTTCGAATTCATAACTTTGGGTATACCCTGCTGGCCATTCCGCCATATCATCCAGGACCACGATGGTTCTATGTTCTCTGGATAATATGATTTGAGCCCGTTGCCCCTGATAATACTTAGGCGGCCGGTTGGCCATCTCTAATGCCTCATCTACCTGATTGCGGACCTGTTCCTTCGCCATCTGGAGAAGATTCTCCTGATATATGATCGGGTCCTCGCCCTCCTCTACCGTCGCCGTGTAATGGACTGACGGCCGCACGTTGCAGTATTCCGGCAGGCTGCACGTCTCTTCCCAACCCGCCCGTATTTCAATGATTTTCATGATCCTCTCCCTTCTGTTTTCTCTCGATTTTCAGGCGGCACATAACACACCCCCAGCGCCTCAAATACATCGCACTCCTCGAGCGTTTCCATGGAAACGCCATTGCGCCACAAGTGCCCATCCTTGAAATACATCCCTGTGGGGCAACCTCCACCCACCGAGCGCCGCGTCACCAACCACTTGCTAAACTCCGCGGACCCGGTCCGGATGAGGAAGATACAGCCCCACTGTTCCTTGGTCGTCAGGAACAGATCGAGGCAGCTATCCCCCAGATTGACCTGTTTATAGTGTTCTCCGTTTTTGAGCAGCTTATATCCATGGCTGGTCAGTATCTCGGAAATTGCAAGATCGGATCGGAGCGGACTGCCAAACAGGTCGGTACTTGGTTTCGGGATGCACACAATCTCGATATCGCCCACCTCCGTTTTCTGCCGTCTCAGACTGCCGGCGATCTCGATCCGCTCACACGCCGGCCGGATGAGCTGCATGAACTGGTCGGCCAGGACCAGCGCTCTTCCCCGGGGGATATTGGCTTTCATTTCAACCCCATGCGCTCATCTGCCCAGGCAGCTGCCCTGCACAGGCCGACCACCAGGCAGATGAAGGCAAAATAAAGGATGCCACAAACAATCATGGTGATGATCATTCCTTCCCCTCCTCTGTTGCTTTTTGGTCATGCCATTCGGCGATCTCAAATTCATGCGGCCTTAGCCCGAGCCCACCCGATCCACTCGCAGTCTCGATGATGGCCGAAACCGCCCCGTGTGAATTGACGTAGACCGGGTATATCTCGCCTTCCCTCGCAAAATACCCCGTCGCCAGAAACGGGAAATCCGGGTACACGGTTTTCGCCATGCGGACCCGCAGCGGAACCTTGCCATGCCAGGAGGCAGGATAGAGGTGCGATTGGTATTTCAAAGCAGGTGATTCTTGAGGTGTGTGGCTCATTTTTTTTTTCACCATTCCGGGCCGCATAAATAGCCCCGTCCGTTTTGAAGCGCCCACATCCACGCCGGGGCGGAAACGGTGGGATATTCTGTATCGGGGTTGAGCTTAGAGAACAACGGACGGCTTTTCTTCATTTCGTCGAAGGTATCCGGCTCACAACCGATTTTCACGATGGTGCTGTCCGGAACCAGCTCGAATTCATCGTAGTCGTACTCTTTCTCACCGGTCATTTCTTTCCAGACCTCGACGGCATCCAGCTTGTCAAAAGCAACGTGGGTATCTGTCCCATTCGAAAAAAGGTGTAGCCGCTGAATTCGTAATAACCGCTTATCCTTTTTCATTACTCCACCTCCCCGTCGATGACATCTCCATTCCCAAGCCTGGGCGGATCGATCCCAGGCAGCATCGAAGGCATGTGTCCGGTCTGGTAAACCTGCTCGATTTGCGGAGATATCCATTCCCCAACCGTCATGCCATTGGGCAGTACCAATTCATTGCGCCAGGCTTCCTCAAAATGCCGAATACCGGATTCATCGGCTTCAAGATCAGCTTTGATCACCAGGGCAAGGGCACGCCAGCGCTGCCGGCAGGCCTGCTCCCAGGCTGCCAGGATCTGCTCTTTACTGGTCCGCCTTCGCCCGGATTCGGTGATCCGGAAGGATGGATCATCTTTATCGGGCAAAGGCAGCACCAATCGATATCGCTTGCCCTTGATCTCAAAACCGACAACAGCCTTGCCGGTCGCCCAGCCGTACATAAACGATGTAGCGCCATATCGCTCCAGGATCCGCTCGATCTCGGTCCGGGATTTATCCGCGGTGACGTCCGTGTCTTTCGCGTAAGTGGGCATTTTCAGATTCCCCTCTGTTCCGTGATTGGAACGCAAAATTGGCAATACACATCTCTGTGGCGAGGCAATGGCGAATGGCACTTTATACATCGACGAACTGCCTCTTTGAAAATCTGGTTATCAGTAGTAGCCCGAAAATATCGACCATTTGATTTAGCTTTCGGATAATGACCACTTAGAGGCATTACAAAATCAGCAGGAACAGGAACATGTTCTCCCCGTCGCTCTTTATGCCGGTAGCAAAGGCGCACGTAGCGTTCAGATGGTTTTCCATAAATCCTGCACATTTATCCGCCTTCCCAATTCGAAAAAATGTTTTCGCGCAAACATTATTTCTTCAACGGGCTCAAGTGGTTGTGCATCATGGCATCCCGCAAGAGCCCCAATCTCTCTATCTCGGCGGGCGATCCGTCGTTTGATTTCCGATCTTTGATCAGCGCTGCCTCACGCCAGATTTGGTAATCATCCAATTTCTTTGTCCGCAGAGGGATTAAGTCGAAAATTGGAATTAAGATATCGACAATATCCCTGATCGGGGTGCATCTCCATCGATATTTATTGCACGACCGCCTGCCTTTGACCCTGTCGTAATTCATGTCCAAGTAATAAATCTTTCCGCACCTCAATTGCTTGGCAATCTCAGTAATCACGCTTTTATTGTCTTCCCGCTGCTCTATTACGAGCTCAAGCGTGATTACATTCGTTTTCGACTTACCAATCTTGAAATAGCCTTCTCCGTCGACAAAACCGACGAACCAAGCCAGCCACAAGGGATGAAGATCCAGGTTTCCAATTTTCATGATTTGGCCTCCTCTCATTTCGACCCATCATACGATATTCATCGATTGAAGGGCTGCCTTATACCATCACCGTCTGTTGCAGCTTGGTCAGCGCCTGCTCGAGCTGCTTGACCCGGACCGGATTGGCGCCCTCCGTGACGTACTCTATCGCCAGGGCCCAGCGCAGCTGCTGCTCCGTGGCTTGAGCCAGGGTCCATTGGAAGACCACGGATCCAGCGGAGGGATGGAGCAAATCGCAGACAGGGCGTGGCGGGTATCAGCGACCAGCGTGGCAAAGGACTGCCAACCCGGACCGGTACGCGGTTCGCTCTCCAAATCAGAGATCAGGCGCTCCAACTGGCTGATCTGCTCGTCGATCCCGGCCTCTTGCGGGGCGCAGCCGGCCGTGGAGCGGATCCACTCGCGCAGATCGCCGAGTGCAACGCGGAAGACGAGCGGGATATCCTCGGAACCGGGCAAAGCTGGATCCACCTGGCCCAGGGGTTGGGCGTGGGGGAAGCGGGTAGAAAGATCGGCCTCGCCCTCCGGTTCGGGCTCAGCGAAGACTTCCCCAAGCGACTTTGCCGGCCTGGTATTCGGCTCCTGCTTCAGACCGACAGATTTCAGCCGATCGGAGACATGCTTGCGGGCTTTGTCGACATCGGAGCCGTACCAGTTAAAGCGGATCAGCTTCGCGGCGATGAGCTCGAAGAACTCCGATTGGCCCTTACCCCTCGGGTCAAAGCTCGAGTCCATGGCTTTGGCCACCAGCGCCCAGGCGCGCGGATCCAAACGCTCGAAGGCGGCCTGCAGCACGGCCTGACCGCGGTCGAAGATAGACTTGATCTCAGCTTCCGCCTGTGCACAGGCCTGCTGCTCCTCTTCCGTGCGCCGGTTATTCAGATACGACCGGCAGGCGCAGAGGTGATCCTTGCCGTGATGGCAGATGATGCCGATGCCCTTACAGCCTTCCACCGGATTGAAGATATAGCTGCTATCCACACCTCGATAGGACACACGTAGGTTGGAGCAGCCGTTGGCTTTGGCGTGCTCGAGCTCACTTTTTCCAAGGGACGCCTCGATTTCGCCCCAGGCGGGATCATCGATCGAAGGCAATCCGGTCAGTGCGCTGGCTTTGACCAGAGCCTGGCGAATGCCCTCCACCTGTTTGAGGTTGTAACAAGCCTCGATCGGGCAGCGGTGCTGCTTGCCGTGGGTGACCATCTTCGCGCAGTTGGCGCACACCGGTTCAATTACCCCGGGGAGATCGTAGGCATTCCCTTCCCAGAACATAGCCTTATCGATGGGTTTGGAGTTGGCCTCGATCAAGCTGTCGACCTTGCCGCGGATCTGGTCGCTGGTCAGCAAGGAGAGCTGTTCGACCAGGACGGTGGGCTTCACTGCGTTGTATGTGGTTGATTTCTCGGCATGCTCGAGGAGCTCCGCCGGCAGCTCAACCACTGGGAGGTATGCCAGCGCCTGGCGCTCGGTCAGCTCGGCGTTCTGCAGTTCTTCGGGCAGTTTGAGCAGGCGCAGCTTGTTGGCCACAGTCGAGCGGCCCAGATTCAACTTTTCGGCGACGACTTCCTGGGTCCAGTGAAACAGTTCCATCCGCTGCCGGATCGCCTGGGCTTCCTCGAGCGGAGACAGGTCCTTGCGCTGGTAGTTCTCGGTCCAGGCCATAATGGCCATATCCTCGTCGCTGAGCGTGCGGATCTCGATCGGCATGGCAGCCCAACTACCGGCCAGGTTGGAGTAGGATTTGACATCGTTGAGCCAGCGGTATGCGGCCAGGCGATTGTGACCGAACGCGATCTGCACCGCCGATCCGGGCATCAGTTCGAGCGCCGCCAGCGGATCCGCGGCACAGTCAGGCTCCGCCGGTTGGCCGTTGATCACCAGGCGCCCGAGCGGCGTCTGCAGAAGGCCGCGCGTGCCGATATTCTTGGCGAGCTCGGCGACGTACTCGGGATCCTCGCTGGTGCGTGTTTGGAAGGGATTGGCTTCGATCTTCGCCAGGGGAATGAGGACACAGTACCTGCGGTCCTGTGCAGGTGAGCGGGCTTCAGGCATGGGGTTATTCCTCTCCATCCGGTCCGGCATTGCGTTTACCGTGTTCCTTGCGCCATTTCTCGGCAGTTTCGCGAACCGCGGCCTTACGGCATTCCGGTTTCATGCAGAAGCACTGATCCTTGCGCCGGCGGATGAACATAAATCCGCAGTTGGGGCAGCGGGCAGAATGCTTGTCCCCGGCCGCCACCAAGCCGTGTGTATTTGTATCCTCCTCATGGTTCTGGCAGGGCAGCACGATCGGGGTCGAGTAATCGGTCAAAATGGGTGTCTCCTGGACTGCATCGGCGCTCGGTGGGATGGGTTCCGGCGTCGGAACGGGTGCGCTGATGGTTGTCTCTTCGGTCTTCTCTGTCTCAACCAGCTTGCCATGGTCCCGGTTCCACGCGACAATCGCCTCATAGCGCCTAGGGTAGGTGCTGCTCGTCTGAGCTCCGCAATACAGGCAGTCCACCGACCAGCAGTCGCCGTCCAGGTGATGCACCTCGGGCTGCTGCCCACATTTCCGGCAGGGCAGCACCAGGACCAGCGGCAGCATATACTGCCGGGTGTCAAACTCACGGTCGAGATGGTTGCGCAGTTCCGCGATCGGGTCAGCGCGGTCCTCGAGCACCAGCGCTCGAAGCGCCTGGGTCAAGCGCTGGTCGGCCGTCCGCACGGTTAGCCGGATCTGCACCTGGAGCGCGTACGCCGGCTCCGCCAGCTGCAGGTAACTCGCCAGCGCCGGCAGCACCTGGTCGTGGATGCGGTCTGCCTGCGCCACGCTGCAGGTGATGGTCGTTTCAAATGCAGTTTCGTTCCCGTTCATTTTTCTCCCTCCCTGAATGCCATTTCCAATGGTTTCGATAGGTTCTGCTGCGCCAGCCTCAGCATGCGCTGCCACCAATCCCGATCCCGCAGCGCACCGCAGATCGGGCAGTAGGCTGGCAGCAAGCGCAGGTGCAGTCGGGAAGCGCAGGCCTGGCATTTGCAAGTCTCTTCCAGGATGAGGTTGTCCACGGCCTGCATCGCAGGGACCTCAGCCGGCAGCTCGAAGCGCTCCACCACGTCCCCCACCGGGGTGCCGGGTTTTGTGAATTCAAACGTGATCCAATTCATACGGCCACCTCCATGGTGAGCTTACTTTGGATCGAGGCCAGCAGCGCCGGGTGTAGATCCGACCCGGATCGGTCTCGGTACAGTTTGGTGACGTAATCCGCTCCATAGGGCATGTCGGCGATCAGGTATTCGCGGGCTAGAAGCTCCCAATCAGCCTGGTCAAGCACCGCTTCTCGGTAAAATCTATCCATGAGGTTTAGACGGCGCTCTACCAGATAAGCTTGCACCTTCATCGGGTTTGGCTGGGTGAAATCACCTACCTGGTATGCCTTCCCGTGTTGCTGGCATTCGACGGCAGCCCGGCGTAGCTCGTACACGGATGGAAAGAATTCCATATTGGCCGCCACTTGCACCACCGCCTGCTTTAGGGTCTCGAGCGGGATATCCGCTAGGAGCCCTGCGTAGGATTTCAACCGGCGGGTGCTCATGTCGGCGTCCATGCGGTGGTTGGGGTAGATGTCCCACAATTGCTTCAAAACCGTAAAGATGTTTTCTTGCATACTCCCTCCTGTCAGGTCAACCCGGCTTCTTGCGATAGCTTCATGGCGATATCGTCGATCGTCTCCGCCCTCGGCCGGTTGGGCGGATGCTCCAGCACCTGGATAGTCTTGGGGATCCCCACCAGTGTGGGAAATTCGCGCTTATCCCGACCTAGCCAGTGGTCGGTCCACCAGGACCCGTTTTGGCCATAAACCGCCCGGATACGCGCCCCCGTGTAGCCGCGGTTGAACAGCTTCACTGCCATGCGCCGGCATTCGGCTGCATTCAGGTCGTAGTCCAGGTGACAGACCTCTGCCAGCGCCAGCCCCAAATCCTCAATCGGCACCGACGAGCAGCGTGGGGGTGCCCCTTTGCGTTTCAATGATGGTTCTTTATTAAGGTTCTTTAAAGGATTGGGTGAACCCTGGCTCACTACCCTGGTGGTCTCTGGCTCACTACCCCTGGTGAGCCCTGGTTCACTACCTGGTGAAGCCTGGTTCACTAGGGGTGGTGAATCCTGGTTCACTACCCCCGGGGTTTCCGGTTCGTTCTCTTCGGATTGGAAACCCAACTGGCAGGGGATATCCGTCAGGACGCGGTACAGGTTCGAGCGGTTTTTCGGGCCTACCCTGCGCACGGTTTTATGAATCGCACCCTGGGACTCAAGTTCTTGCAGTATGTCGATGACGTAGCGCCGGCCCAGGTTCGCCTTGGTGGCCAGTGTGGAGATGCTCGGCCAGGCAATGCCCTCATCGTTGGCAGCATCGGCGATCGCCAGCAACACCAGCCGGTGGCTCCCCGTGGTCGGACTGTGCTCCCAAACCCAGGACATGACGCGAATACTCATTTTGGTTGTTGACCTTTCGGCGCCACACCCACCGATCCCACCAGCACGATCGAGCGAGAACGGCTGTCCCGGCTGATCCGGCCATCCGCGATTAACTTATCGAGGTAGTACGACACCGTGCTGGTCGAAGGAATTCCGCAGACGTTTCCGATCTCCCGGCAGGAAGGCATGATTCGCTCGGTGGTCCACTGCTGTACCAGGAATCTATAAACGTCCTCAACCTTTGGGTTATTTTTCTTTACGTTTGCCATAATCACCTCATTTTTCCTTGACTCTTTTGCCAGACTAGATCAGAATCATAGAACGCTAGTTCTAATAATTATACCTGCACCGTTGGCCGGCGCTGTATGTTAGTGGATCTCACCCGGCGCGTTTCCAGACGGCGGATCCACCGGGTAGGCTCGCGGTCCCTGGCGCACCACAGAAAGTATCCCGGACTGTTTGATAAGCTGGTTGCGGGTGTGGTCGAGGATCAGGTTATTGTGGTCGATGGTCGCCTGCAGCCTGTAAATCTCCGCCACTGAAATCAGGCCGGCGTCCTCAACGCCCGCGATGGTGTTTTCTGTGTGGCGCTGGCGTTTGGCGACCGCCTCCAGCTCAGCAATGCGCTCCCCGTAAGCGCGCAGGGTTCCCCGCACGCGCGCCGCGATGTACCCGCAGAAACCAGAGGTGATGGAAATTAGAAGAAGAGCGACGATCGCAACAATGGTATCGGTGGTCATATGACTACCCCCTCCATAGGTAATAGATGATCGTTAAGACGCAAACCGCAATCATGAATACGTGCAGACGCAACTGCCAGGTGATCAATTGCTCGGGATTTTTCATATTCATCCTCTTCGAAGCTAAAAAAATGAGACAGAAAGGGATAACGGCGGAAAATGGATTTACGAAATCAATACCTTCACTACCAATGGTGCCAAATGGACGACGTTGAAAAATTTCTTAGCCAATCGGGTTTTCTTCCTACCACAATCGAGGGATACCGGCGCCTGTTGCAGTATTTCGACGGGTTCTTGCAGTCGTATGGGATTGGCATTGAAAGGGCCGGACCGGAAGTGCTGCTGAATTTCATGGAGCGGCGCCAGTGGGGCGAAGCTGCTCGTCATAAGTGTTCTGCAGCGATTCGCTCTTACGTGCGTTGGAAGTACGGGGAGGCCCACCCGATCCTATCGCTCAAGCTGCGCCGGCCGCCCATCAAGCCGCACCGCACGTTGACCGCGGCACAGGTAAGGCTGCTGCTGGATTCCTTTGACCTGGAACGGCCGGCCGGGCTGCGCGATTATGCGATTGTGATGCTGATGGTGGAAACGGGCTTGCGCAAGGCGGAAGTAGCGCGCCTGGAGCTGGCTTACGTTAACCTGGAAGCGCGCAAGTTGGACGTGCTGGTCAAAGGCGGCCACTGGGGCAGCGGTTATTTTTCAGAGGAAACCGCAAGCTCGCTTGACGATTGGTTATCGATTCGGGGGATCTACGCGAAGCCGGAAACGAAAGGTTTCTTCTGCGCGGTGGGCGGCCACCACGCCGGTCAGAGCCTGACTACCAACGGGGTCGGGATGATCTTCAAAACGATGAGCCGCCGGGTGGGCTTCCCGGTCTCAGCGCACGATTTGCGCCGCACCATGGCCACGCTCTTGACCCTCTCCGGCGCGCCAACCGAGGTGGTCTGCAAGGCCGGTCGCTGGCATAATCTCGAGCAGGTGCGCACCTACACCCAGGCGGTGCAGGCCAGCGCCGTGATGAAATATCTGCCGATGCCCAATTTGAACCGCTTAGTGCATGGGGATTGATAGAACATAAATTCTAAGAATAACCGCCAAGCGAGGGTTGCGGGTTCGACCCCCGTCAGCCACCCTTCAAAGGAAACCAAATAATACCGGTTGTAGGTTTGTTGGATATGTATGCCGATTAGCAATTGTTAATGTACAGACGCGCGGAGTACCAGCCGATCTCGGGCAAAGTGATCGAAGGTACCGATAACCAGATGTAGGCGTTGCAGCAATAAAGACTTACTTATCGCGTAAAGAAGACCCCGGGTTGGAACCGGGGAAATTCAACTAGAAAATTTTTGCAATTCGTGGAGAGAAGTTTTTCTCCTGCAACAGAAATCTTGGCGGGTCGTGACACCAATAGTATAGAACGTATGTTCTGTAAATGCAAGTGAGAAAAGGGTGATTTCGGGGGGCAATTCATTAACTTAGTCATTCCTACCTACCATGGGTGTGGGATGAATTTCCTGGATGTCAGTAGTCTTGGCGGGCTGGTGGCAAACAGGAAGTAATGGGAAAATCTCTATTGCGAAAGCGGTAGGGATTTTTCTTTTTCCCTACTGCTCGCCCTCACAAGGAACATAATCAACTATTTCAGCGATGGAGTTCACGCCTAAGATTTTGCGTACTTTGTTGAGAGTTTTAGTGGAAAAATCCACCTCCCCCCGAAGGAACCGGTAGGCGGTATCTTGTCCAAGTTTCTCCAACAGGCAATAGGCAATGAATGTATTTTTGTCGATTCCTTTTTGGGCGAGCAGCTCGGGGACAAAGTTCTTGAGCCCCATAGCCGCCTCCATTGAAATTCCATCTTGCACTTGATAATCAGCTTGATTCTCCATCCGTATGCTCCTGCAGATATATTAGCATAGACAATTACGATTGTCAAGTATGCAAATTGATTATTGACTTTCGTAATGATATACAGTAATATGTATGTGTAAAGTAGTCAAGTCCACCAGCCCGCCAGCTGACAATCCAGGAGATGCGTATGACCCAAACTTCGATTCCCACGATCGTCTATAAGACCGAAACAGAATGGAAAGGCCGCAAAGGCAACGTCCGCCTGACTTCCCACCAGGTGGTCGATTTCGATGCCACCTATGCCCCTTACCCCGAGGCCAACTATTGGGAGACCAAAGCCCGGCTGGCTTACGAGCGCCTGGAGGATTACATCGGCCGCTCCGGAGCGAAAGCCTGGCAAGAGGCGATCCTCATCAATGAGGACACCTGGAAGACGATCTTTGAGAAGATCAACAAACGCTTGACCTTTCTCCAGGAGACAGACCATGCAGCCCATCCTTGATCTCCAGCCCTCTCCCTCCCAAACCCCCAGCGATTCCATCAAAGGCGTTCCCGGCGTAGTCATCTGTGAGTTTGCCGCCTCCTGCCGGCTGTGGACCTCTCCCTTCCCCAACACGATCGGCCGCCAGGCAGCCTACACCTTCCTCATCCAAACCCAGGGCATGCAGTGGTTGGTGGAGCACCAGCGCGACGTCAAGACAGTCCTGGATACCGTTGAGCAAGTCATTCTTGCGGAGGTGTCCCCATGCCCGAACTAGACGCCTTTACGACTGCCTTCCAGCGCGATCCATGGATCGGTATCATTGTACTGCTCGTTCTCGCCCTGGCGATCTGCGTCCTCCTGCCAGGTCCTCGCCGGCGATAAGCCCAATGGAGGTCATCGTCACAAGCGATTGGACTGCAGTGGAGGCCGGCCGCCGCCACCGCAAGCTGGTTCATCTTCGCGAGCCCGATCGGAGCTTAGCTCGTCAGAAGATGGACGCCCTGATCGATCACCTGTCCGGGTTGGGCTGGCGGGTGGAGGATCGCCGCGATCTGATCGCCCCCGGGACGGAAGACAGCACCGACCTTCCATGGTATCAGCGTTAAAGGAGAATCTTCATGAACGAAAACGATAAAGAAGCAATTGCCCGGTACGAGCGCGAGCTCCGAGCATCTGGAGTGTTTGACCGATTTAGTTACTTCCACATGGCGCAGGTCCTCCTGGACAAATATTGGCTTCTGGGCGTAGTGGTACTGGCCGAAAAACTCAAAGAGCTTGCCCAAGAACGGAAAGCGAGCGAGAAATGAAAGCGTTAACGCTAATCCAACCCTGGGCGACGCTCGTTGCGATCGGCGCGAAGCGCATCGAAACCCGCAGTTGGTCCACCGGCTACCGCGGACCGCTGGCGATCCATTCCAGCTCGAGTAAGCAGTTCATCAACATGCGGGGCAAAGATTACATTTGTGGGGATGAACCATTCTACTCGGTATTGACGGAAGCTAGTAAGAGACATACTGCAACCCTCACCGATCTGAAGGATATGGTAACCAGGCCTTTTATGCCTCTTGGCTGCATAATTGCGACCTGTGAGCTGATCGGCTGCGGCCCGATTGCCGATCAGCGGACCTATATCAAAGTAAAACCCCAACCTTTATATAACTGCGTTGGCGTTCCTCCGGAAGAACCAGAGCTCTCTTTCGGCGATTACACGACGGGCCGCTTCGCGTGGGTCCTGGCAAACGTAAAACCGCTTCCCGAGCCCATCCCGGCCAAGGGAGCTCTGGGGTTGTGGGAGTGGAAACAAAACAGGCTAGGGTTGGACAGGGTTGGACAGCCGTGAAAATCTGCATGATGTGGTTCGATAACGATCCCAAGGCCGGCCTGGAGAAAAAGCTCCAGCGCGCCGCTGCCTACTACGAGGCCAAATACGGCCAGGCGCCTACCCTCTGCTACGTCCATCCGGTCATGCTCGGCGAGGGCAAGCCGGTGGCCGGCGCCCTCGAGGTGCGCTCCAGCGGCTCCATCCTGCCCCATCATTTTTGGATCGGCATGGCCTGAAAATGCCTCTTTTTTTGCCCGATAAGGTGGTGATAACACAGCTTAGCCACGCCATATGGTAGACTGACCGCATGGACATCCACGACAGCATCAATGCACTGGTTTCCGAGCTTTCGAGCAGCCGCTCAGCCAACACCGCCCGCACCTACCGCAACGCCTATTCCACCTGGCTGCGCTACCTCGCAGAGTCGGGTATTCCGGAGACGGCCCCGGTCGAAGGCCTCACCATTGATCACTTCATCCATTTTCCCAGCTGGTTCCTGGGCCAAAAACTCTCCAAGGCCACCCAGCTGTGCTACCTGGCCGGGATCCGCGCCCTGATCAACTGGCTGGTGATCAACGGCTACCTCAACCCCTCCTACCTCGATACCATCCGCCTGGAGAAGGCGCTCAGCCAGGTCAGCCGCAAGAAAGAGCACAAACTGCCGCGCATCCCCAAGCCCGGGCAGGTGGAGGGCATCCTCTCTGCCGCCGGCCGGGCTACCTCCGCCTCTCCCATCCTGGAGCGCGATATCGCGATTGTGGAGCTCTTGGCTTCCTCCGGCTGCCGCAACGCCGAGATCGCCCAGCTCTGCGTGGGACAGATCGACCTGGTGGAGCGCCGCGCCCGGGTCTTGGGGAAAGGCAGCAAAGAGGCTTTCGCCTACTTCTCCACCCAGGCTGCGGACGCGCTCCGAGCCTACTGGGCTGCGCGCGGGTCCGCCGCTCCCGAGGAGCCCGCTTTCTGCCGGCACGATCGGGGCGCCGGGGGGCGGGCGCTGCCCCTGTCGACTAACTCCATCCGCGAAATCGTCCTCGCCTTGCGCCAGGCGGCCGGGATCGAGAGCCAGTTTTCCCCGCACTATTTCCGGCACGCCTTCGGCATGAAGGTCCTGCACGATACCGGGAATCTCGCCCTGACCCAGGATCTCATGCGGCATGAGAACCCGGCCTCCACCCGCGTCTACGCCACCATCGACCCCGATGATCTGCGCGAGGCGCATCGCAAGATCTACCAGTAGCATGGATATTCCTCTGCATCACCGAATGCCACAAATCTGCTGACGATGTTGGGGACCATTTGGGCAGCTGTAAACTGAAATGTTATTCCTGGATTGAAATCACGACAAAAGTTATGCGATTCCTATGCCTTTTGTACAATTGAACCGAGGTATACTAGAACAGAAGTTGCACCCTATCAGAGTGGCGTCCAACCTAACGGAGGTTTCATAATGACGGCAGAAATTGCTGTTATGAATAAATGCGCGGTCGCGATTGCCGCAGATAGCGCTGCAACTGTTTATTATCCGGGCGGCAGAAAAATATTCAATTCGGCATGCAAGTTATACATGCTTTCAAAGTACAATCCCGTGGGGGGCTTGATCTATCAGAACTTAGAAATTATGGGTGTGCCATGGGAAACACTCATTAAGATCTTCCGGAAGCAATTAAAGAAAGATAAATGCGATCATATCAAGGGATATGCCGAAAAACTCATCTTATTCGTCAGTCGGTTTTTCTCTGAAAAGGATCAAGAGGCCCATTTCACATCCACAATAACCGATTACTTTACCCTCATGGCTAAGGAAATCGACACCAAGGTCACCCAAATTATTGAAAAAAACGGGGCGATCGATCAGGACAACACAGCAGAGATTGTACAATCGGCGATTTACGAGTATTACGATCGCTGGGACCATTTGGAATCGCTGCCCTATGCCACGGATGAATACTGCCAGGAATTATTAGAAAAATATGGTGGGGCGATTGAATTGGCTCGCTGCAAAATTTTCAAGGAGCTTCCATTCACCGATGATGCTACTGATTATTTGAATAAATTTTGCGCCCACATATTTTCAAAGAATAATTTCCAGGACTACTCGGGTGTCGTAATTACTGGCTTCGGGGAAGCGGAAATTTACCCGAATATCGTGACCATGCGAGTGGAAGGAGTTGTAAACAACCATCTCAAATTCGTCGTTGATGAGGACTGCGGGATATCAAGCGATTTTCCCGCCCGGGTGTTTCCGTTAGCGCAAAAGGACGTTACCCTATCTTTCTTTCAAGGAATCGACCCACAGCTTAAAAGCATTATCCTTGATTCTATATCCAAGACTTTCACCGCATTATCTCCCGCATTAATTCAAGCGATGGAGAATCAGATTCCCGACCTCGATCAAACTGTAAGGACGAATTTATCCGAAAAACTAAGCAGATTTGGCGAAAGTACATATAATATACTTGAACAGTTGATCAATGGGTATTCAAAGAAGGTCCATGTCGATCCCATTTTGACAGCAATTCAATTCCTTTCAAAGGGAGAATTGGCTGCCATGGCTGAAACTCTGGTAAACTTGACATCCTTTCGGCGGAAGATGTCTATGGGTGATGAGACGGTTGGTGGCCCCATAGACGTAGCAGTAATCTCCAAGGCTGATGGTTTTGTCTGGATAGATCGCAAGCATTACTTCGATCCAAAAATCAATCATCAATTTTTTGATAATTATTATCATATAGACTAAGAAGGAGGAACCAAATGATGGAACCTAAGAATTCACCGAAGGTTTTCCGCTCCATGGAAGAGTTCAGGGATACATTCTTACCTGAAACCCCGAGTGAGAAATTTGCCAGAAAAATCAGCGATACCCGAGATCCCGGGGTGATTGGAGATCTGTTTTCTAGAATCGCGCTGGATGGTTTCAATAAAACCATTTCGAGCGATGATGCCACACAACGCTGCAAACCAGGAAATAAAGATTGATAATTTCAAACCAAAACACCCCGCTAGATGGCGGGGTGTTTTTTTATTCCCACTCGAAATCCCAAAGTCTAGGGGTTTCCATCAAAAATGATGTTTCCTTCATTTTCCAGTTGCATGTCGCTCTGGTCATTGCCATCGAACACCTGAAGCTGGTGGTACCGACAGAATGACCGTTTCCGAAGATACGGTTTGACAAATTTCCTCTATAATAAAACCAGCCCGCCAAAAACAATTGAATAGAGTTGATCCTAGCCACGGTCCTATGGAGGGGATATTGCCATGCTTATCACGCGTGAGTATGAGCTTGTCGGGGGCGCCGAATTCCAGCAGATGGGAGCAGATTTCATCGCACTGGACGTGGAAACGGCCAACCCGAACTTCGCTAGTATCTGTCAGATCGGGATTGCGTTTTTCAAAGACGGGGCGATTTGTGCCACTAGCAAAACTTTCATCGATCCGCAAGATTATTTCGATGATATGAACGTTTTCATTCACGGCATCACCGAGGAGAGGGTCGCCGGTGCGCCGACCTTTCCAGACTTTCTGAAGCTCCTCCGGCCGATCCTGGAAAACCAAATCGTAGTTCACCACACCGCATTTGATAAGGCCTCCTTCCGCCAGGCCGCCCAAAAATACAACCTGCCCGAGCTGGATTGTCGCTGGCTGGACACGGCCCGCGTTGCCCGCCGCACCTGGGAAACCTACCGCTATTCCGGCTATGGGTTAGGCCCTTTGGCCGAGAGGCTATCGATCCAATTTCAGGCGCACGACGCACTGGAGGATGCTCGCGCCTGTGGCGAGATCTTACTCCGCGCCATTCAGACATCTGGGATTTCCTTGGCGGACTGGCTGGAATTGGCACCCAAAAGTTTTGGCGGCAATATTTCCCAATCCGGTAACCCTGACGGACCCCTCGCTGGGGAAGTGATCGTCTTCACTGGTGAGCTCTCCCTCAAGCGTGCAGAAGCAGCCAAGATCGCCGCGAAGACTGGCTGCGACGTCGCTGATGGCGTGAACAAAGCCACGACAATCCTAGTAGTCGGCGATCAGGATATCAAGAAGTTAGCCGGTCAGCTGAAGAGTTCGAAGCATCGAAAAGCAGAATCATTAATCGGGGCTGGCCAGGCAATTCGGATCATCGCCGAAAAAGACTTTCTCGAATTAGTGAAAATCTAATCAGAAATTACTAAATTAATTTTGTGGACAACCAGTAAACGAGGCAGCATGGATCCCTCAATAATTCCCGCTCTTGCAGGTGTAATTGGTGCAACAACTCCATTCGCTATTAAATTGACCGACACACTGAAATTCATTTATGCCCAAGAATCAGAACCCCGATTGATAAAATCACGGGGCTTGGCAGAAGTAGAGGTAAATAAAGCACAACATGATGAGGATTTACGATACAGAAGAGCCGAGTTAAGAGTAGCTAGGCTCGAAGACCGAAGACAAAGAAATATTGAATCGATTATCGATAAGACTTTACCATATGCACCAGAGAAGATCAGTCCAGAAAAAGTTGATGAAGATTGGACTGTGAATTTTCTTAATCATTGCCAGGATGTTTGCAATGAAGAAATGCAACATTTGTGGGCGAAGATACTAGCAGGTGAAGTTGCTAAGCCTGGCTCGTTTTCGAAACAAACAGTACAGATTGTGCAGCTGCTTAGCAATTGGGACGCACGTCTATTTCAAATGGTGAGTTTGGTCTCGATCAGAATGGGGCGCCGATTTATCATCCAAGATAAGATCTTGGATGATTACTTCAATGAGGCATCAATAAGTTTTGTAAATTTGTTATCCCTCCACGATCTTGGGCTTCTCTGCGATGTGTCCAGTCAATCAACAGGACTACCAGAAGGGAGCTCGGGGCTCATGGTTCACTATTGCGGTGGGCAGTTCCCAATATTTAACCATTCCGAGAAGACCTTATTTGTTACGGGCACATTTTTCACAAAGGCTGGAGTTGAACTTTTCCCGCTTTGTGAAGGTTCTGCTGACCCCGAGTTTGTTAAACTACTTAAACAATCTTTTGTCCGATATGGTTACGATCTCGTCACGAATGGGAAAGACGGATGCATCACCGGGTGAGAAGGTTGTTACTCCTAATTATTCATAACAAGAGGTAAGTTGATTACATGCTGCTCTGGCTCCGGCTTGGGAGGTTCCGACGTCGGAACGGGCCGGGTGAGATAGCTCCAGATCTCCGGCAGATCCCGCTGAGCTTCATCCCAGGAAAACCAGTTCCACGCCGGCAGCTCATGCGCCCTGCAGGCCGCCTCAAATCCCTGGATATCCGCAAGTGTCGGTGCCCACCCGCCTACCTGGTAGGTCGGCCCGGTCGGGATCACCGGCCGCACCACCTTGAGCGCAGCGTAATCGGCCAGGCAGCCGGTGAGCTGGCTCGTGGGGTTATGCGCCTGCTCCCAATACACCTGGGGCATCGCATAGTTGCAGAATGTCAAAAAGGTGTTAAAGGGGAAATCCGGATGCAGATGGGGATAGCGGTACGAGCTGAGCGCGATCGGCAGGTTCTCCCCCATGCAGCGCCGCAGCTCGGTCATGTAGATCTGGGCCGGCCCCGGGCCGGCGAGCTTATATTCTTTCTCCGCGTTCACCACGAACCCGTCCAGCCCCAACCCCTGGACCCGCTCGATCGACGTCTTGGCTTCCTTCAGCGGGTAATACCCATACACGTAATGCCAGCCCCACACCTGGACCTCGGCCGCGTGCAGCGCATCGACCACCGGCGGCACCAGGTCAACGCGCGGATCCGTGTTTTTGAGATTAGACCGCGCCTGGCCGTCAGCAATTTTGACCAAGACATGCGACCAGCCGGCTTTCTCCGCCGTTTCCGCGATCTTGGCTGCGTCACCATTTTTGCAGTTTGGAATATTCCAGATCCAGTAACCGGTTCCATTGAGCATGACCCCTCCTATGCTACCTAATGCATATTAGGTGTCCTCATTCGCTTTAGGAAAAACAGTTATATCCTATGGCGGGTTTGTCGCCTCTTGAGTCGGCTTAAAACCAATAAATACCGCCGGAGATGTTTTGTCTTTATAAATAATCCGATATTGCCATTGGTTTAATTGCTCGGTGGGTAAAAACACCTTGAGCCCTTCCCGGATCATAGAATCATCAACAAGCATCGAATTGGTATAGACGAAATAATCAGGATTGACCACTCCGATGACATTGAACCCTCGGTTGTAGGCTGTTCCTAATAAATCTCCATTTCGCCGGGCCTCAAAAGCTGCCCTGTCCAAATTCAGCCCCGAACCGCTCATGGTGGGTATATCCAGTGAGTACGAGATGACACCATCGTCAATCTCAACAATTCCTTTTCCGGAGGACCGGAGGAGCTCTTTTTCGATTTGGTCACGCCCACTCCAAAAATCGTAAAAATATCGGCTATAGCCCGATTGGACTTTCGCGTTGGTGTACGCATTAGCAATGAATATGACAAATAGAATGGATGCGATATTGATAACGAGTCGTCTTTGCCGAGAAAGATGTTGAAAAAATCCAGAAGCCCACTTCACAATTAACAAATTGAAAATCATGATACAGATCGGGTAATACCAATGGCCTTGTTGCCACAAATTCACGAAAGTAATGTTATACGCGCACTTTAGGATCACGTAGGTTGCTAGAATGGAAATCGTTCCATCGATAGGATGATGGTGAAAGTAGTCTCTCCAGCTTTCACTCCCTTTGGACCGCATCCAATGGATCATCCAGACCAGAGCGGCAATCAATGGAACAAACATCTGTAAGGCGCGCATGGATCCTTCGGACCAATGAAACTCGGGAGGGATGAACAAATTGAGTGGGATGATCGTGTTCAAGAAATAACTCAGGTTATACCCAAGCGAGAAAGAGCTTTTAGCCACTCCGCTCAAGGGGAGAAAGTATCCCATCTGAAGGTAATTGGATACCAGATATCCACCGATCAGGACGACAGGGATAGATAGCGACCCAAGCAGCGCGACCAGATTTCGGCGGTTTCTCCAATTTACGCAAACCATCAAAATCAGATAGGGGAAAAATATAAAGATGTCATCCAGCCGAGTCAGTGTCATTAATGTCAGAAGAACTGCCATGATGAAATGTCCAGGCAGTGTCGGATGGAGATAAAATTCAGAATTGAACAATAACAGAGCAACCAGCCCGAACCAAAGGATTGATAATGGGGTTTCCATGCCGTTCATAAATGACCAGGTCGAGCCGTAATTCATTGAGACGGGGAGGACCAACAGGAAAAATATTCCGGGTACCGTGGCGATCAGAGAAACCCCAAAATTCCCACTGATCCGATATAGCACCCTGGCGAACATCGCAAACCCGAGGATTGTGAGAATACTGCTCAAAACAAACACGGCGCCCAATTGACGCTCTTCGCTGATGGCAATCCAGGGGATGGCCATCACATATTTCAAAATGTACTGCCAGAGGGGATGAAAGCCGTTAGTCGCGAAACTACCATCGAAGGTCATAAATTTTAGATTGGCAGAATGGCGAGCTACCGACAGATAATAATATGTATCTGAGGTGAAGTATTGAAAGATACCAAAAAGGCCGTTTCGCAAAAGGATGAGAACGGGCGCAAAACCGAGGCAACTGACGACAATCATCACTTTACACAGTTGTTTTGCCATGAGACCTCTTAAATGGATAAATTTGCTTGGGATGTATTGAAGATTATAGCATCCGGAAGCGACCCCTTATCCATTCCCGTTCATAACTCTGCCTCTGCGGTGTAGTTATAGCCAAAATATGCCCCAGACAATCCTTCTACTGAAGGAATTCCCTTTGTGGTGGCGTGAATCGTTCCCGGCGTGACCAATCCTCCTTGCGAATCGTTTCGCATTCGGTTTATCGTCCCGGCTCCATTATTTGCTTCAGCAGCCCATACGGTAACGGTTGGAACTGCGAATTTTTCAACGATAAATAATTGTCGGGTCAACATGTTATAGCTGTACCCCAGTACTTCATAAGTCCCATCGGCTGAACCAGGAAGCACATCGATCCCATACGACTTTTCATAGTAACGCTGGCACAGCCGAAGCTCCGTTGCTACAGATCGATATTCAAACTCAGTCGGGGTTGCTCCAGCTTCCAATTGCGCCGCTTCCAGATCCAGCGTGGCATTTTGGACCAATTGCCCATCCGTCCAGATCAATACGACCAGATTGGTGAAGGTACTGCCCAGGGTAATGGTTTGAGACAGGTCGTATTGTGTGGTATTGCTGGGAGTAGCGACGCTCCCACTTGCTCCGGTAGCGGTGATGTTGGCTGCCCAGACCGAAATATCCGCAGCCCACGTACCCACCACATCGGAAGTAACCGCGTTTTCGGTTCCTGTCCATTCCAGTACCCTGCATCGAATGGTTGTATTGGCGGAGCATTTCACTTTCATCGATAGCGCAACCGCCTTACCACGTAGGTGGCGGCAGTTGATCCCCTCCACAATCTGCGCCAGCCCGATCTGTTGCGCGGAGGCTTGGTTTTGGGTGAGCTGGGCCGCATACCGCTGCGTTACCCCATCGACCCTATGCGATTGAAACCCAGCCGCATTCTCACACAGATGAACCCAGCGATCCGGCCCATAGGCATCATCAGCGTGCAGCGTAGCGACGGCTGGGGCTTGGCGCTGAAAGCAGATGAACTGGCCGTTGATCAGAATATTGCTGGCTGCTGCACCGCCGCCTCCCCCAGCGGGAACGGCTCCTCCATCCTTGATTACTTTGCCGGTTGCACCATCGAAGACTGCCAGATGTCCATCGGTGGCCCCGGCTGGCCCAACCACATCCCCAGACCCCTCAGCCACCACAACCGATCCAGACGAGTTGACCCTGCACAGTTTATGGTCGCTGTCGCGGATAAATAGTTTCTGATCCCCAGCATCCGGGTTGGCGGGGGTGCTGCCCTGTTCAGTAAGAATTAATTTTGGAAATTTGTTGTCGCTTGCTTTTGTCATGTTTATTTTCTCCTATCCTTGATACAACCAATCTGAGCCATCTTCGCTTTCAACTGGAACCGGCGGTGAAGATACCCCGTCTTGCATGAGCACCTCGCCCCCGGAAAGCGATACGACTACCCAAGCTCCATCAGCCCGTAGGAAGGTCGTTGTACCACCGGGATAACGCTGCATCAGGCCGTGTTTGACCGTCGAGGCATTCAGGTCGGTGTTATCATCCGGCGCGGCCAGATCATCCAGCTTGGTCGCCAGCATCAGCGCAAAGGCATCCCCGATCTTGCTGGTAATTGTCCCGCTGGCAGGGGTTCCCCCCGAATAATTTGACAGGTTGAGTTCGGCCAGCGTTCCAGCGCCGATTACGAAAGTCGGATTGCCACCAGCATTGTCATGCCGAATATGACTGGCTTGGATATTATCAACCGTACCCGCTGTTTGATCGAGCAGATGGTCGGTCAGATCGATAAATGCTCCATTCAATTTCAACGTCCCGATATGCGAATTAGCGTGAGGCATTTCCAAGAAAGCATGCGGGGCTTGCGACTGTCCGGTACGATACCAGTTCCAGCGCGATCCCCGCAACTGCTCGACCGATCCCTCGAGAAGGATAGGGAGGTTGCCGTTGACCCCAACCGTGGTGTCGTACAGATCAAACCCGTCGATCTCCAGCAAGTGGATGTCTGTCTCCGGGAAAAAGTGCAAGATGTTCCGGTTGTCGGAAGGCTTGTGGATCTTGAAATTTCGCAGGGCCAAAATCTCGAAGTGCCCCCAGATCATGCAAAGTTCTGTGGGCAGTCCATTGCCGACGTTGACCCCTGCTCCCCAGGTCACATCTACCCCGTCGATGACGATCTGGCCGAAATCCCCCGCGCCCGCAAACCAGGTGTTAGCATGCAGCAGGTTGTTGGTCACCGTCCCGGTGACGTTGTGGATCTGGATCCGATCCATGCGCGTATTGGCATCGTGAGACAGCAACCGGATGCCTTGCAAGCAGTCCTGAAATTCAACCCCGTCGATAATGACATCCGTCATGACGCCCTGCCCCAGATAGGGTCCGCCATCGTTGGTGAGGGTCATATCCAGCATATTGCCGTCCCCGGCGCACAGGGCTAGAGCATCGTCCCAGGAGTTGAGTTTCAGATTGTGGCCATACACAAAACTCATTGGCCCATTCAGGTGAAGCCCGTCCCCGTTCAACCCTCCGATGCCGTGATCGGTGTGCAGGTTGTCGATATTGATGAAGTTGGCATTGCCGATATGCACCCCAAAGGCAACATGGTTAACCACGTACACATCTTGGATGGTCAGGTAGTTCGTGCCATAGAAGGTCATCCCGCAGATCAGGGTATTGTCCGCTTCCCGATTACCATTTGATCCAGTACCGTGCTGGTTGGCCTTATTCTGGTTATATGTTCCTCCGATGATGGTGATGTGCTCGTCGGTGATGGTGGTGCGGCTGCGGTGAGCGTTGCGAAGCAGGGCGCGGTTGGAGTTGGCCGTTTGAAAAAATCCGCAGCCGTCCAGGCACCAGAGCGTTGTATTGGAATAGATATCCAGCCCCGATACCCGCGTTGGCCCATCGAGTATGAGCAAGAGTCGCGAACCGGGGGATGCTTTATTCAAGATCGATTGGAGCACCGCTGTATCGTCCGTTCCGCCGCCACTGGTTAGATTGGTATCCAGCGCGGCCCCGGCCCGAGACGCGAATACCACAAACTCCGATCCAGTCCCGTAGAGACTGTCCAGGGTTTGTTTTGACCAGTGTATGCCTTGCTCGTGATCGAGGTCATTGGCATGACGCACCTGGTAGCCGAGCGCATCCCATACGGACCGATCCCCTTGCAGCGGTTCTCCGACCGGCACGGTCATTTCTACGCACGAGGTTTCGAGGTTATAAACGCCCACCGCTCCTGTCGATTCCAGAGTCAGAGTAAAGCCTAACCATGTAAAGCTCTGAAGTGGATCTCCTCCCACACTATGAAATTGGACCGCGATACAGTTATCAGCACCAGGCGTAAACAGGGTTTCGTCCAGCGTGATGACGCGGGTGACAATACCATTGGCCCCTTCCCAGGCCAGCGTTCCATTGATCCATACACCCATACAGTCGTCATCTTGAATAATGGATAATACGGCGCTGGTGAGCGTTCCGGCCCCTAACGTAAAGACCATCCTGTAGGCAGAATCAAACGCCGTTTTCGTATCATGGGTGATGTAATTGGGATAACCCGCGCCCAAATTGCTAATGATTGGACTTTGCCACGCGCTGTCATCATAGACCACCGCCTTCCAGTCATCGACCGGGACGGAGGGCAGGATTTTGCCGATCCCGACCCCGGTAGTGATTGTCGTAGTGGTTGTCCCCGTACCTGCGCTGGGGCGCATGATCCCGCTCGAGCCGTACAGCCGACCGCCCTCCACGTGCACGACTCCGTCGGCACCCAGAACTGCCCAGCCCTCACCACCGATAGAGATGCCCGAACAGATACAGTTCCACGCTTCCAGTCTGCCGGCACTGGCTTGCATGCTTGCGCCTACCCCAGAGCCATTGTTGGTGCCCAAGGCCATGCAGTCGTTAATATAAGCAATTCCACTGGGAGGGGCGACTACAGCGATGATCGGATCGGATGAATTTCCGATGACATTAACATTGATCCCGAGCAAATGGCTGTTAGCGCCCCCGAGGGTCACCGTCCCGGTCAGCATGGTTTTATTGCCCATCGAAGCCAAACCGACCCCAGCCGGGATGGTGCGCGCTCCAGCATAATTGCCCGGGGGAACCCAGATGAGGTCTCCATAGGTCGCTTCTGCCAACGCCGTGTCTAGGCCAGTCGCGGTGGGTGGGAAGGTCTTGGCCGGTGTGCCGTCGCCGTTCATTAGCACGATCACCCCCCAGGCGGTCCCGGTAATCAGCCCCGGCAGGGCGGTTTGGGCCATCAGCACCCGCAGGCGCCGGGCATCATCCTCAATCGACTTTCCGCCCAGGTCGTTTTTCACTTTTTCGCCTCACGCTCGAGCTGCTTGCGGTACTGGTTCTGTGCTGCCAAAATCTGGCTCTCGTCGAAGAGCTCGGTTTTCAGCACTGGTTTCTCATCGGCCATCGATACTTCCACCTCGCTCACGTAAAAATCCCGGGCGTCGCTCAGCCAGGCGCCGAATTCGTTCTTTTTGACCGGGTAATCCATGTCGCGCACCACGCCCGGGCGCAGCCGCCAGGGATCAATGGACGAGGTAATATCCTCTCCGGAGATGGCCACCAGCTGGCCGCCCCGCAAGGAATACGCCGGCGCGGTCTCGATCTTCTGGTAGTTCAAAAAGCGCCCCTGGTCCACGAAGAGGCGCCAGGGAGCCCCGCCCGCATCCCCGAGAGCGGTGATCTCAGCCATCTTGTCCCAGGCCCGTGCCGGGGTCGTGGAGCTCATCTTGACCGCCAAGGAATTGGCGCGGATGGACCCCACATGCAAAAATTCACAGTAAGCCGCGGTGATCGCCCCGATCCATTCCGCCACATCTGTATCCTCGCCAGTGAGTGCCGACAGATAGCGCCAGTTGGCCGTAAAGACGTATCCAGCCACATCCACCGTCAGTTTGGCGATTTTGGGATCCCCGGGACCCACCCCCACGGTGCGGGCCCACGGCCAGGCGTTTTCGACCAGGTGGGTATCCCGCCTGGCCTCGACCGCTGCCGCGTCGAAGCCGTCCAGGAGCAGCAGCTCTTCCCGCCGGCCGTATTCGGCAATCGAGCGCTCCGACTGCACCGGGGCGGTCGTAGCTGCCACTCCGGCCGAATCCAGATACTTGGCCGTGACGTGGTTGGCCATCACCGAGAGCGAGCGCCGGCGGGCCATGCCGCCCACCTGCAGCTCCATCTCGTAGAACAGCCCCTCCCAGGTGATAAATCCGCCGCTCCGCTCTTCCACGTGGCATCCCAGGTTCTCATAGAAGATCCCGGCCAGCTCCGCGGCCGTACCGGTCAGGGTGAAGGAGCCCATCCAAAAGCCGCCCAGGGAGCGGATGGAACGCTTCCAGGTTTTGCCCACCGCCCCGGTCAGGTCGGCGATGAAGGCTGGCGGGTTGGCCTGGGTCAGCCGGGAGAAGAGGCGCAGCGAGATCACGTTCGCAGCCCTCGCCAGCGCGGATAGACCGAAAAGACCGGTGTGAGCGTTGGTGTCAAATCGTGGAAGGTAGCGTTTTGCGCGGCCATCACCAGCAGCGCCCCGCCCGGGGGAAACTGCCAGTTCGAAAACGAAAAATCGATATTGCCCAGGATCCCGTTAGCTTGCGAACCGATGGCATATTGATCGCCCTCAGTTGGGTTGATATAGGCTGCCAGCTCCCCACCTCCCGTATCCACCCAGACCCCGTCAACAATGAGAAGGTGCTCGGCCGGGACCAGGATCAGGCAGTCCAGGTACAATGCGCCTGCAGGGGAAATGCGCTCGGCGAAGATCTTCAGCGCATAATCGCCCATTCCATTGCCGATCCCCGGCCCCGTACCGCGGTAACCGGTAGGCGGCAGTTGCACCTGGCCCAGCTCGACCAGCTTCCAACCAGTTTGCCCGGAAATGTAAGTGGTGCCCACGATCGAGCCGCGTGAGAAGCCCATCCAGCCGTGCTGCAGTTGCAGCGCTACTTGGGTGGGATATGCATCGACTTTAACCCGACCCAGCACCAGGTAGCGTCCCACGAAATCATCCAGGTTGGTCGTGGCGATATCGGACAGGTAGAGGTTGTTGCGCCAATAGAGCTGCGGCATGGTGAAGTTGACCCGCACGCAATGGCCGTCCGAAGCAGAGGCATCATCGATGACCTCTGAGTCGGTCATGGGGTTGCCGATGTTGACCGTGCCGGCCTCGCACTCCCACACGGAAATAAATCCGGTCGTGCCATTTCGCAATGGGCGTAGGCCCACCCAGATCCTGGATAACCCGGCTGCCACTGAAGCGGAGGAGATGGTCAGGCTGGCGATGCGTCCCTCCACTGCGCCTCCCAGGGCTGCCAGGGCTGCTTTGCCGCCCGTAGCCGAGAGCGGCCCCGGGGTGTAGGCCGTCGGGGTAGCCGCCTCGTAGAGCGCCTGGCGCTGGATGGCCACGCGTAAATTTAGCCGCCCCCGACCCATCAGCGGCCCGGAAAAGGCCGAGGGCAGGATCTCAAGCGTCCCGTCCAGCACCAGGGAGCGCTTGGCCGTCTCACCCTCACTCTGCCAGGTGAGCCATACCGGCGAGGCCTCGATTGGGTTGGCGCTATAGCGCCGGGATGCCTCAAAGAGGCCCTCGAGCTGAACCACGGACGTGCGGGTATTTGCATCTGACGCCACGGAGAAGAGCTCCATCGTCTCCCAAACGGAATCGGAGCCGGTCTTGGGTCCCCAGGTCGCGTCTTTGAGCAGGAGCGTACCGGTCAGGAAATTGAGCGTGACGGTGCCGTCGCTCAGGGATAGCTCACGGGTCATAGCTCAGGCTCCCATCGTGGCATTCAGGCGCGCCCTGCGGCGCTCGTCGACCATCGCCAGCCCCAAAGCGGCTGTGCCCTGATCGTAGAAATGCTGGTTGATCGTGTCTCCGCCCACCGAAGCCTGCGCCAGGCGTCCCGGACTACCGGAGAGAGATCCGCTGATGTTGACGTTTCCCAAAGCCCCGATCGCGCCATTGACATCAGTAGCGATCTTTTTGAAGGAATTGGTAAAGCCCGCCCCCAGTCCCAGGGCCATATTCTGCCCGATGCCTGCAAAGACCTTACTGGGACTGGCTATACCCAGGGCTTTTTTGACCCCGTCCACGATCCCGGTGAAGAACTTTTGGATGTTCTCCCCAAACGCCGCGGCATTATTCTGGATGCCCTGCCAGACCCCATCCACGATGTTTTTACCCACATCCCAGAGGGTGGTCACCAGGCCTTTAACCCCGTCCGCGATTGCGGTCACCAGTTTCCCAGCCTCTGTTCCGAGCGTCGGAAGCATGCCCACAATCCCGGTAATTAGCATTGTCACGAGTTGCACGGCCGCCTCGCCGATCATCGGCAGCGCCGCAATGATCGCAGTAAAAATGGCGGTCACAATCTGCGGGATGTAGGGTAGCAGGATTGGGATCGCCGCAATGAGTCCAGTGGCCAGCGCCAGGATAAGCTGCAGGGCTGCTTGAATGAGCGCAGGGAGGTTCTCCAGGAGCGTCAGGATGATCTTCGGGATGATCTCGAGGATAGTCGGGATGAGCTGGGGCAGCGCAGCCGCGATGCCGGTCGCCAGGGTGATGATGAGCTGCAGCGCCGTTTCAATCAGCATCGGCAGCTGGGGCAGGATGCCGTTGACCAGAGCCAGCACCAACTGCAGGCCGGTCTGCATGATCATCGGCAAGCTGGTGATCACGAACTGGATGAAAGCATTGATGAGCTGCAGCACGACTGGCAGGAGCGCGGGAATGGCCGTGACGAGGGAACTGGCCAGACCGTTGATGATCGAAAGGCCCGTCTGCAGGAGCCGCTCCGGTTTTGTGGCCAGGTTGGTGAGGAGATTGCCGATCATCTCGCCGATCCCACTGGCCATGTCTCCCGAACCCGCTCCGGAGAAGAGCTCTTTGAACAGACCACTGATCCCGCCGGTCTTCAAAGTGTTCGCCAGGCTGCCGATCTTGTCGGCAATCCCGGCAACGCTGTCCTTCAATTGGATGGCCTTATCGACGTTGTCACGGCCAAAGATGGAATTGAGTGCCCCCCGGATGTTCCCGGTCTGCAGCTTAGTGAAGACCTCATCCATCTTCCCGCCGAATTCGCCAATTTTGGTCGTCAGCCATTCCACTCCCTTGGTCATCGTAGAGCTTTCCAGGAAGTTATTCAGCAGGGTGGTGGCCCGCGTAACGATCGGGAGAAGCGCCGTGCCGATTTTGGCCTTGAGGTTCTCCACCTGGCTGGCCAGGATCCTCTGCTGGTTAGCTAGTCCTCCCGAGGTGCGAGCAAAATCACCCTGGGCCAAGGCCGTCTGCTCCATGATCAGCGCGTAGCTCGCCTGAGCTTTAGCCGCGGCCGGCAGCTCGCCGTTGACCTCCTTGAAGCCCATCTTGAGCGCCTGGGTCTTCAAGGCAGCCGCGGATATATTGACCCCCAACGCCTTCAAGGGTTCGGTTTCTCCGGTGAGCCCGGCTCGTAATTTCTCGAGCACTTCCTCCGGAGAGAGGTTGTTGAAACTGGCCAGGTCCCCGGCCAGCTTGACTATACCCACCGACATATCGGCGCTTTTGTCGTCAGTCATGCCCATCGAGCGAAACAGGTTGCCGTACGTCCCAGCGGCAGCCAGGGCAGCATTTTCCGACATACCCAGCGACGTCGCTGAATCCTTGCCGAATGCCAGCACGCGCCCGGACGCGTCTCCAAAGACCACCCCCACTTTGGAAACCGTCTCATTCAGGTCGCTGGCCGGGCCGATGGTTTTGGCTGCCAGGGCGCCAATGGCCACACCTGCAGCCGTGGCGGCCCCCACCAGTCCGAGGGCCAGGCCTGCTGTGAGTTTGGCCACGTGGACTACCAGAGAGCCTAGTCCGGTGGCGGCTGATTTGGCATGGCCAACGAGACCCTTGAGGGCGTTACCCAGGTGATCCGTAGAGGTGCGCGCTTTATCTTCGTGCTTCTGCAGCGCCTGGGTCTGATCTCCGGCGCCTTTGCTCTCTTTGCCCATCGCCTCGAGCGCAGCGCCTGACTGCCGGAGCTCGCCCTGCATTTTGTTCAGGGTTTCGGTCTCTTTGTTGATGCTGATCTGGAGCAAGTCCAGCTCTTTTTTGCTGGTCTTTCCATCCGCGGCTAGCTCCTGGTAGACCCGGCTGAGCCCGTCCACCTTCTGCTGCTGCAGTCCGATCTGGCCGGTGAGCGCCTTGATGCGCGCTTCCAGGCCGGCGCTGGACTTGTCCCAGTCGCCCATACTGGCTGCGACTGCCTTGAATCCGGATTCAATCACCCGGACCTGGCGATTGAGGTCAGCAACGCCGGCCTTGTAATTGGTCGTGTCGAGGGCTACTTTTCCACTCAGCGGGTTATCGCTCATGGGTTGCCTACATCCAATCCACCTGGTCGCAGTACACCGATTGCGCGGTTCCTGATACGCCCGAGAGCTTCATCAGGAACGGGAGCAAACTCTCGATATCGGTATCATCGATATCTTTCAGCGACCAGTTGAACGCTTTGACCAGGGTGATCTCAATGTCCACCATCCAATCACCCAGATCCGTGATCGGGTCTTGGGTCAAAGCGTCCATCTGGTCCGTCCCCGGTGCTATCCCGGGGGTGGCGGGTTTGGGACCAGGCCCCCCGCCTTGTTGACGATCTGCTCGATCACGGCGATCATATCGGTGACATCGGCGCCCTTATCCAGGTCGTCGATGGTGAAACGGTCTCCGAAAATGGTCACCACCAGCCCGGCCAGCTCATCCAGGATCTTCTCATCCAGGTTGGCCGGGTCCAGCGCGTCCGTGTTGAGCTGCTTGGCCATTTTGATGGCGCGCTTGAGGATGCCCCAGGGCACCACCGAGCGGGTAAAGGTTTTAATCGGCGCGTCTTCGGCATCATAGAGCGTGATCGTGATCGGGGTTCCCGACATACATCACCCTTAGGCCGTACCGAAATCGATGGCCGCGTTGAGCGCCTGGCCATAGATATCCTTGACCGCGATCGCCACGATATAGGTGGAAGCTGCATCCAAGGATGCATTCGGATTGACGGTTAGGATCTTTTTGGTGGCGTCCAGGCTATTGGTGCAGGCCACGGCCGTACCGTCAGCCTTAACTACCACCACGTGGGCAATGGCATCCGCCGTCAGGGCGTTGTTGAAGGTCAAGGTGATGGTCTTGGTCACCGCTACCGTTGCAGCTCCGTCGATCGGATCCGCTACCGAGATCGCCAGGGCGGAGACAGCCGCTACTGCAGGCGTCTGCACCTGGCTGAACCATGTGGACCCGCTGAAGTTGAGCGTATCCTCGTCGCCCACCACTCGTTTGACCGCTTTGAGAACCCCGCTGCCGATATCGAACTTATAGATCGATGGGATGGCCTTGAAATTGAGCTTGGCCGTCTTGGGCTCGGGTTTCTCGCCGCGCGTGGCGGTTTCCTCATCCGGAGGGCTGAATTTGCCCTTCATGAACCAGTAATAGCGGTATTTGCCATTGGACTTCATCGACCGGAAGGCCAGGGCCACATCCGGAGGCGAGCCGCCGTAGTCATACATACGCCCGGTGGTGGCGTCAAAGGCTTTGCCCAGCACCAGCGCCTGCATCTCGAGCGGCAACCCGGTCACCTCCAGCTCCACGTCGGTGGGGCCCTCAGAGGTCATCACGTCGTAGGGTTGGTCATCGGCATACTGAGTATCCTGGGAGCTGGTGACCTTCTGGCTGGCGGTTGCGGCCGGCGCCAGGTATTCGGGGGTGCCGGCGACGTACCCGGCGGCCGTGTCCTGGGTGACCAGGGCCACATACAACGAGTCCAGGCCAACCCGGCTTTTATACTCTCCTGCGTTCGCATTCACTGTCATGGCTATAGCTCCTCTTCTAAATAGTAGAATTCCATTGAGAGACCGAAATGCCTGGTCTGTTCGTTGTAGGGTAGTTCCCGCAACGGTCCGCGGGTGAAGCCAACAGCGGTCATTGCGGTAGCGATCGCCGGTATGACCGCCAGGCCCGCCCGGTTGTAGTAGCTCACCTGCACGTGGTAGCTGCGGCTCTTTTCGACGTCATCTGCATGCTGCTCGGGTGGCGCTGCGATCAAGAAGAACACCAGGTACTCATTCGGCAGCTCCCCGCCCGTAGCAGCCAGGTAGACACCTTCCGCTTTGGGCAGGCTGAGACCTGTCAGGGCTGCGCTGATCCGCTCCCAGATGCTCATAGCGCGCCTTTCTCTTCGAAGACCTGGCGCATCGCTCGGCGAGCCTTGCCCATGTCCGAGTCGAGCGTCGGGCGGATGTAGGGATGCGCCGGCATATTAGCGGATCCAAACTCCTGCACATTGCCATACCGGGCGGTATCGGCGTCGGTGTCTTTGAGCAGCCCCACCTCCACAAAGTGGAAATTGCCATCTTGCTGAGGCTCCGAGCAGTCGATTTTTGACTGCAGGTTGTGCGTGTCGACCGCCACCCGCGCTTGCATGCCATCCACCAGCACAGCACCACCGGCCTGCAGGGCCTCATCGGCAACCTGGTCGATATCCTGACCGGCCTGGGCGATGCGCTCCAGGTAGTCTTCAAAACCTTTGGTGGTGAGCCGTGTCTTGATGGGCATTAGCTTACGCCTTTTCGATCCAGTGCCATGTTCCGGGTTTTGGCTCTTCAGAGAACATCACCGATGTGCGCCAAAAATGACCGTGTTTGACCTCGGCAGGGCTAATGCCAAAGTTGGCAAAGAGATTTTCCTCGGTCGGACCATACGGCGCGTCATTTGGGCCATCGGTGATCACCTGCAAATTTGAACAACCATTTTCTCCCCAAACGCGCACGACCTCCGCAGGGCAGTGCTTCCCGTTAGGCATAACATAATGCACTTTACGACCTTCAGTTAATCCGTCCATCATTCTCCTTTTTACCCGGCCTTCATTTGCCGAACCTTTAGCTCAAGATATTCGTTTCGCTGTTGGATATTGTCGATCGAGACGATCTCGTAGCGCTCCGTTCCCAGCAGCACCGCGCAGGTCGTGTCGATCCCGTTCCGATGTCGGATGGTGACCGTCGCCGCAGCTTCCGCTTCGATGGACTGTGCCGCCCAGGCTTCCGAGCCGTGCACGTTGACCCACTTGGCCCACACATCCGCGATCTTGGTCCACGTCGGCACCGGAAACCCACCCGTTTCCACGGAAACGGTACGTGATTGCAGTTGCACTAGGGTCCGCAGCTCGCCCGGGTTGGTCACCTTCCCGTTTAAGTTCATCAGTCCTCGGTCCAGAAGTCGAGCGTGGTATCCACCGTCTGCCCGTACACGTCCGCCGGGTGATCCAGCACCACCAGGTAGGCAGTATTGCTCGCCAGGTTGCTGTTCGGGTTCACCGTCAGCACCTTACCGGTTACATCCAGGGTGTTCGTAGTTGCAACCGCACCGCCCGCGCTGGTCTGCAGAGTCACATGGCTGATCGCATCCGCCGCCATCTCGTTGTTGAACTGCAGCACGACGTTGGTGGAGATCGCCATCTCGCCATAAAGATTAATATTTATCAGCCGCAGCGGCTCAAACGGCACGCCGGCGCTGCCCAAGAGCATCGCCAGCGCCTTCAACTGGACCATCACCGCCACCAACCCAAATCCCAGCGCACCACCGGCTGCCATGCCGCCCGGGTCCTCGTGCCAGCGCACCAGCAGCATGCGCGCCGCAGATTTTGCCTGCGGGTAGATGGTCGTGTCCTTCGTCCAATCTCGCCCGGTCGCCGTCTCGAGATAACCGTCGACCAGCGGCAGCAGGTCCAGCATGGCCTGGTCTGTCACGACACACCGCAACACAGTGGCAGCCTCGGCGCTCGTCAAAATATTGGTCATCGATGCTCCATCCTGGCCCGGATCGGCTCGGACCCGGGCCAGAAGTTGTCCGTTAGTCGATCACTTCGACGACCGAAGCAATGTGATCCACCGGCTGGTAACGGCCGTTGAATCCGTAGATTTCCGCGCTGATGACACTCTCGGCGACACCGACGGTGATCGAGAGCCGCGCGTGCGTGAAACCGCTATTGACTTTCAGCTCGTCGCTGCGGAGGTTGATCATCGCCTGGTCATTATCATTGGTGGCTTTGACAAGCGCCGTGATGGCCTTGCCGGCGATATCCTCCGCGCCGGCCCCGGCCGCGCTGGTGGCCTGCTCCAGTTTGGCGTTCACCGTTGCGCCTGCGCCCAACACCCCGGTATGGATGACCGCCAAAATGGAGTCGACGTCCACCAGCGATACCCAGCCCGTGGTCACCGTCGCCGCTGCCTGGCTGACCGGGTCCAACACCGCCAACAAAGCGATTTGTTCGGAAGGTTTGATATTCGGGTTCATGTTTCACCTTTCCATTCGTTTCTCGATCTCGCTCAAGGGACCGGGGATCCCGGTCCCAGGTAAACGAGTGATTTGAATTACGCGCGTGCGTCCAACGTCACGAAGTGGCTACGGGTGGAAGATCCCTTGGCCGGGCTGACCGGCGCAGAAAGGAACGGCTGCCCGTTCATCCGGAACGTCCAGCGGAACGCCTGCAGGCCGTAGTCGAAGTACAGGTGCATGGAACTCGCAAACTGCACCCCGCCCTCGCTGGTAATGGCGTAGTATCCGGCCTTGAGATTGACCAGGTGGATATCGCCCTTATCGCCCAGCGTTTCGCACTGTTCGCTGAAGCGCACGGGCCTGCCCAGCAGCAGCCCGCCGGGAGCGTTCTGTAAACCGGTCGACGGCGGTGTCCAGACCAATTGGTTGCCCAGGGTCATTGTCATGAGCTGGGGCAGCGCATCTTGGTTGATGTACCAGGCCGCGCCCGATGCACCCAGGATGCGGGCATACATGCCGGCGATATTCTCGGCGACCAGCGTGTCCGCTGTCTGGTTAAGCTTTTTTGCCACGCTCACCAGGGCCCCCGATTTCATATAACCCAAGGGCTGGCCTGCGCCGGTGCCGCCCACGATGGCGGTATTGATCTTCCAGCGGATGGCCTGTCCGGCCTTGTTCGTCAGGCGGGCAGCCAGCCGCGGCGCATCGGCCAGGAGCTGGTCGGTGGCGGTCACAAACGCGTACAGGTCGTGCAGCCGCATTTGCTCTGCTTCGGTTACCAGCTTTGATGGCGTCATCTGACTGGCCTCGGAACGCCATTTGGCCTGTACGCCGGTTGCGCCCCACGGTGTGGATTCGTCCCGCAGAAACTCAACAGCGTTGGAGCCGGTCGGCTCGTTATCGGTCTCAGCGATCAGTGCATCCTGCTCCATCGCCACTTCCCAGATTTCCTGGCGGAAGGCTGGCGGCACCATGCGCCCCTCGCTCGAGCCGGTCTCCTGGTGAAAATCGGTCGGAGCCGCGCCCATCTGCAGGCGTTCATCGGTCCGCCCGCCGGGGGTATACAACCCCTTGACCGCCAGGGCGAAATCTGCCACATCGGCAAAGCCGCGTTTTGGGTCGTCTTCGCCACGGTCGTGCATCTCGATGCGCGGCAGGGCTGTCGCCGTGCGCTCGCGCTCGCGCCGGGCTTCATGCCGGGCCAGGTCGGCGCCGAGTTTATCCAGGCGGGTGTTGATGGCATCGTCGCGCGCCTTTTCTTCGGCCGTCAGCTCTCGGCTCTCTTTTTCGGCCTGGTCGAAAATCCGCTTGCCTTCTGCGATCAGGTCGGTCCGCTCTTGCAAAAGGCTTTTATACATTTGACTTTCGTTCATGGTTCACCTCTGCTTCAAAATGAATAGGATGGGTACTTTCTTCCACTCTACGGAGCGGCCGAACCCGGCTCGACGGAGCCAGTATTCTCACTCAGGCGCATGCGGCGCCTGCGAAAATCCAAATCTGCACTGGCGCTCTTGCGCGCCCCGGGGGTGCGCTGCAGGCGCTCGACAGTCTCGTCCAGGGTAGCCACCCGATCAGCCATGCCCAGGGCCAGGGCCTGTTTGGCGCCCACCACGCGTCCCTCGCCAAAACCATTACGCACGTCGGCGGGTTTCACGCCCCGGTTGCGCGCCACGGCTTTGACAAATTGGTCGTAGGCTTCCGCCACGCGCCCTTGAATAGCTGCTCGGGCTTCCTCGCTTAATGGCTCGTACGGGTTTCCTTCCGTTTTGTACTTCCCCTCACTGATCAGGGAGACCTTCACGCCCTCTTTGGCCAGGGATTCGCTCAGATCTTCGTGTACGGCGAAGACCCCGATCGCGCCTACCTCGCCCGATGGGCTGACGATCATCTCGTCGGCGGCGGATGCGATCCAATAAGCGGCGCTGGCAGCCATATGGTTGCTGACGGCGAGGATCGGTTTGGCGCCCCGCGCGTCGAATACCTTGCGGCTCAGCTCGTCGATGCCTGAGATCGATCCGCCGGGGGAATCCACATCCAGCACGATGGCGCCCACGTCCGGATTTTTCACCAGCTCGTCAAAGCGCTTGCCGAAGACCTCGGCGGACGTTGCTCCGCTGGTTTCGGTAAACAGATTGGCGCGCGGCACGATGGTGCCAAATAGTGGCAGCACTGCCACACTTCCCGCGATGCGGTCGGCCGGTCTCCGCGCTCCGTGGATGCGGGTTTGCACTTCCTCCGCGTCCAGTTTCTCCCCGGCGAAATGGCGGGTAACCACCTCTACGATCACCGCTAGCTTTCCGGGCAGGATCGCCCAGGGGGTTTCCATGAGTGCGTGGCTGATGTGGACTGTGGTCATCGTTCCATCTCCTTTACCAGCGCCACGAGCTCGTCCGCCCGGTGCGCTTCCCATTGCTCCAAAATGGATGCGCCAAACTGCACCAGCTCATCCCGTCCCCGGCTGACGTAGGCCGCGGCGACCTCGCCCGGGATGCACATGCTTTGCGTGACGTACCCCAGGTGATCGCCGAAAAACTCATCGACGGCCTGTGTCCATTCCTCCCCGTGCTTCCGGGAGGCCCGGCTCATGGCCGCGGCTTCCTTGCGCGCTACCCGGGCGGCCGATTCGCGCAGCAGGTGGTCGTAATGCGCCCCGGACGCCTGGTCAGATGGCAGAGGCGCGGGATCGGGCTGGTTGGATTGGCGCATATTCAGCGGGGTCAGATAATCGTCGTCTCCGCCGTCGATCGGGTTCATATTTTCCGGTCGGCGTACGTCGTTCCTCGACAACCACCCGCCCAGCCGACCGATAGAATAGGCATTGTAGCGTTTAAGCAGGTCACCCCGCAGCAATGCATCAGTGAGAAATTCAACAAAATAGGTCTGTGAGGCAATGATCAGGTCCTTGGCGATGAGCTGCTGCCAGCGGATCAGCCAGGGCAATAGCACGAATGTCACAAACCCACGGCTCATTTCCTCGATCCCGGAGCCCCAACTGGTGGCTTTGCTGGTCAAACCGACCATGTGCGGTGGCACGCGGAACCAGCGCGTTACATCCTCGGCCTGGAATTCGCGCGTCTGTAGCATTTGTGAATCCTCGGGAGATATGGTCACTTGCTGCCACTCCATGCCCTCCTCGAGCACGCCCAGGCGGTACAGGTTCTCTCCGCCGGTCATTTCCTCCACCTGGTGCGTCAGCCGGAGTTGAGCCTCCGTCGATAAATTCCCCGGGTGTTTGAGGAAGCCACCCGGACGTGAATAATTGGCGAACAATTTCGCACCGGAGCGTTCAGCGGCCAGGGTAAGCCCGAAACTTTCACGCGCATAGGTGATCACCGAGACGCCTTCCACCCCATCCAGCGACAGACCGCGCAGATGCAATATCTCATCATCGTTGTAGGCCTTTTTACTGCCGTCTTTGGCCGTCACCTGGTAGCGCAGCACCTCCTCGTCAACCTCCTCCACTACGACCCGGTCGGGATGGATCGGAATGAGCTTATCCACCGGCCCACGCGGCCCGGCTATAATTTTTGCGTAACCATTTCCGCGGAAGAGCGCGTGCATCTGCAACATATCAAAGAATTCAAACGACGTCTGCCTGCGGTTGGGTTGATCATGCAGGATCGCATATAGCGGGTGGCTGGTGGCGCGTTCCTTGCCGTCTTCGCCAAGCCGACGGTAGATAATGCGCGGTAACATGGCCACGCTTTCCGAAATGAGCCGCCCGCAGGCCCAGGCCGTAGAGATCTTCAGCGCCCCATCCGCGCTCACCGGCATGCCGGACGCCGTCATCGGGCTGGCCGTGTGCGCCCAATAACGCTCCTCGTCGAGCGATAGCGAGCTGGTTTGACCCATCAGACGCTGCAGGAAGGTCATGGAGTTTCTTCTCCTGAGATCACACCCAGTTCCAGACCCGGCTCCAAAACGAGGACCTTATGACCAGGAAAGATGCTGGAGAACATCACTTTCATTCGCTGCTGAGCTGCTTCCGGGAGCTGAACCGCGGGTTTGACCACCAGAATATCCCCGGGTTTCAAGGAGACCTTTTTTAGATCTTCAATCCAGTTCACCTGGTCATCCATGTTGATCTCCAAAAAGAGAAATTGCCATCATTAACATTCCGGATCCAATCAGCGCGGCAGGCGGATAGACCAGGTAGGCTCCAGCGGCAAACAGAAGCAATCCGAGGACAAACCCCGCCAGGTTGGATGAAAATTTGAGCTTCATACGACCACCATGCCCCTTGTTTCATAGATGCTCTTGCCCGTAGCCGAAACGCCGGAGGTCAATGCGTCGCAGCGCGCCTGCCAGGAGAGGATCCCTGCCATCCCCGCGTCGATCTTATAGGGGCTATCCGCGCGGGCTTTATAAATCAGGAAAAGGGCCTGCCCCTTATCGTCGACCATGTTCAGATTCTTGCGGACCGCGTTCCCGATATGTTTCGCATAGCGCGGGTCGCCGTCATGGGTAAGCTCTTTGGCTCGCATCGAGGTGACAAAGGCTTGAATGGCAAAGGCCATCCGCTTCCATTGGTTCGTCCACCAAGCCACCACCCGCTCTTTGCCAAACTTTCCCGCCCAGGTTGCTACTTTTTCTTCCCAATAAGGCGGATCGCAGTACATGCGCCAGACGGTCCACATCTCAAAGGCGCTCTCGACGGCGGTGTTCACCTCGGCTTCAGGCACTTCCCATTCCTCGGCTTCGGGTGGACGCTCCCACAGTCCGAGCAAGAATTGACATCCAGTGGCCAAATCCGTACCCACCAGCGCCGTTGAGTCATGCCAGCGTGCGCCGTCAAAGCCCAGGGTGATGGTCGCTTTCGGCGCTGGGCGAAATCCAGGATTGGCCAGGGACTGCCAAAGCTGGTAATCGAAGGCCTTTTCGCTCGCCTGCACAAGCCGGTTGAGCCAGACGCGCTCCAGGTAGGCTTTGTCTGTGGTCGGGTCGGTGAATTGCTCGCAAATGGCGTCAATATTGCTCCAGGCGGCGATGGGTCCGGAGGCTTCCAGCACGGCTTTGCGGACGTCATCAGGATCGGTCAGGTTATAGCCATCCGACGCCTGGCGATGAAAAAAGAACAATTTGCTATCCTGGATTTTTCCATCCAAAACCTGCTGGGCATACTCCATCGTGTTTTCACCGACAGAATTCTCCCCCGGCGCGGGGGCCGTCGTCACTTCGAGCATCCACGGATCCGACAACTTCCGTTTGGGGAGGTTGGCCATCATGGTCCGGTGGGCGTGGCGCAGCCGGTCGGTGTTCCAGCGGTGGGTATTATGGGTAAGTCGCAACCCCCATCCGGCCAGGAACAGGTGATCGGCAGAATCCACTTCGATGCACTTGACCGGAACCGATTCGCAGGGTTCGATCTTTGCAATCGTTGGCCAGCGGGTGGATATCCGCTCATGTTCTGGGCATTTTTCGGCCTTTCGCCGTAAGCGGAATGGGCAATAAGTTGGCGAGAAACTTACCTTGTACATAAAGCCGGTTCTCGATCGCGGCTCGTTTATGATGCTGATTGTGGCGGGCGTACCCAATGACTGCACCAGGTCCCGTACCGATTCGGTTAACGCCAGCTTATTCTGGACAAAAACACAGGCCGATTTGTCGGACACATATCCATCTGCATCCATCAAACCTTGCAGCAAGGCCAACCGCTGATTTCGACTTGCGAATAAATACTTGCTCGGAATATGTTTATTGCCTTTCAATCCCGCTGCAGTAAGTTGAGCCCTCAGTCCCTCAGGTAAGAAACGGACAGCGCGCGCCTTGTCAGTATTGCGATCTTGACTGACGGTCGTTCTATAACCCACCGATTCCACCAGGGCTCGCATTTCGGACACATCCTCCGATCCGGAATGGATATACCCCGCATCGGTTGCTCCATCTCCCAACCAGGCGCCCAAAACATAAGGGTCGATAGATAATTCAGCGGGTCTTCCGTCGAAACCAGCATGTCTGGGCAATCGCCAGCGCTTACCATAGCCTGTATCGACCCCGGCCAGATACATTTTTTCTGTGGTTACCACCTGCTCGCCCTTGGGCCGGTTGGTCCAATCTATTACCTTCCATCGATGTCCAGCATCCGTAACAATACTGTCGTCCTCCGCGAAGGTCACCCGATAACAGGGCCGCCCCTGGTGGATGGGAGAAAGTCCAACAATAGAAACCGCATGGCCATTGCGATCAAAAACTTTATCGCCAATGGCGAGTTCTCCCATCGATCTCCAACCCGAATCGGTGGGCACCGGGGTGTCAATTGACAGGGGTTCATCGCAGACCTGGAAGGTGGTCCGCGCCCCGTCGCGTGCATCCGGCGAGCTGGCCAGGCTGACCGCCTTGCCGTCCCCGCAGATGCGCATGATGCGCTCGATGCCGATATCGAAATCATCCGCGATCGGGCTGTATTCCAGGATGGTTTTGAGGGCTCCGTAGGCTAACTCATCTGACTGCTCTTCCGTGTAGGCCACCAGCGGAATATACGGATCGACCACCGGTCGGCCGACCGGTTGGCCTTGGGCGTCCCAGCCATCGAAGCGCACCGGTGCTTCCGCGTGCAGCTCAGCCGCGGCAATCATGGCAGCAAACTCGGTTTTGGCGCTGCCCTTGCGCAGGGAGAGGCCGACCCGCGAAAAGCGACGCCGTCCGGCCCTGGGGTGGTCTTTGGGGTAGAGCTCGTACATGCGGAAAACGAGCGCTCGTTTCTCGGTATCCAAAATGACCGGCTGGCCGCGCAGATCGCCCGGGCCAAACACCAAATTTTCCTCAATCCAGGCGCAGACTTGGCCGCCCAGGCTGGGGAAAGGTGATGTATCTTTCGGAACCATCAGCACGCTCATTCGTCCAATACTCCTCGCGGATCCACATCCACGATTACGGCTCGGTGAGCCCTTTTCTGCTCGTGGCGGTCCTTGGCTTCTTCCGCCTGGGCCACGGTCCACTCCAATCGCCGCCGGCTGAGCGGCGTCAGGCCGAATTCCCGCTCGAGCATGCGGATTTCTCTTGCCACTTCCAGCTTTCGCGTCTTCCAAAAGCTGTCGACCAGCATCACCAGGCGGAACAGGGCCGGCTCATCCGCCCGCAAAAACTCATACCTCATCGGTGAGGACCACATCACCGACCAAAACCGCTTGGCCATCGAATGCCATTCCTCGCCGTCGGGCAAATCGGGCAATTTCGGCTTCCGCTGGCGAGGTAAAGCTTCTGCCGGCAGCACGGCGCGGGTGGTCGATTTGTTGCGCCGCTGCCGGACGGATGGGTCTTTGGGCAGGGGTCCCGGCATGTCAGCGTGTCCCGTTTTTAATCGCCAAACCCGTACACAGAAAAATCAGTGGCCCCGCGCGCTGGTCGCTCCCCAGCCTGTAGACTTTTCACCCGCCCCTACCCCTGGTTCAAGACTTCGCGAGCTGTCTTGCTAGAGTGGTGAGGATGGCACAAGGACTGGAGATTGTTTACATCAAAGAACAGCTTACGATCGCCTCGGTGCGGTGTGTTATGGTCAACGTCTGTTGCTTCTGTGTAGATGCCCTCGGCTAGGCAGGCCTTGCACCACGGCTCCTGCGCTAACTGCCTGGCTCGTAATTGCTTCCAACGCCGCAGGTTATAGAGCCCATCTCTTGTGTTATCCCTATATTGCGCGTGATTAAACGGGTGTTGTGCACAGCGTCCAGACTGCACCAGATTGGGGCAGCCTGGAAACGCACAGGATTTCAGCGCAGGTTTTGGCATAAGATAAATGAGCTTTCAATAATTCCAGGGCGAGCCGGCGCCTGATCCCTACACGGTGTGTGTCGCCTATTACTCTTCGAGAGGCCCGCCCAAATAAACATGTACTAATCGACTGGTACTTTTGCTTTGCGGTTGATAGACAATGGCGGCTTGACCCGCTCAATCAACAAGGTGATAGCCTTGGTGTTGGCCTCCAGGGCAGCCTTGGTCTCAGCCCAACATTGCTTCACCATCTCTGTGTTCTTCTTCTCTTCAAATAGGCGATCTGCCCACACCTTGTTGAGGATGAAGATTGCAAAGGCTGCCAATGCGATCGTTCCACCTTGCGTGAGTAGCTCTGTTAGTGGCGCTTCCATAATATTATTTCGCCAGATCGCGCCGCATCACTTGCGCCAGGACGTTGGGATCCACCTGGTTGCCCAGTAGCGTGAGGATCGCTTTATTGATCAGCTTGTCGATCATCCCTTTGAACAGGTCATAAAACAGGCTGGCAATGACGGCCAGAGCCGCACCATATGCAAGAACCGGAAACCAGTACCCGAAAACAATCCAGAAATCACCGATCGGCGGACGCAACTGGGTGACCTGGTAGCCACAACCCCATATAAATCCGTTGATAAATGATGCTGCAAGCAGCTGCTTATCTTTCAGACCAGCCTTCTGCAGGACACCGACAATACCGATAATCGGCAGCACCAGTGGAATGCCGCCGACGGACACGTTAATGAACCGCGAGAAGTCGATGGGCGTTGGAACTGGAGGATCTCCGGTTTGAGCGAAGACAGGCGTGGTAAGTGCCCCCAGAAAAAGAAAAACACCCAAAAGCAGGAATAACCGCATGATGTTGAGATGCCAGGTTTTCATAGCGACCCCTCTATTCAATTAATATGGTTGGCCTTCCAATAGTTGATACACGGTCAGAAAAGGCCTATGCTGTAAATAAAGCATAGGCCTTTGTGAATTATCTTCAATTGCTCGTTGGTATATAGATCAAAAGAATCAGATTTGACCGGATTTTGTTAAAATATGAATAACCTCCGCGTTGGTAGAGAGATTGAGCTTCCGGCGCACGTTTGCCAAATGTGACTTGACGGTCCAGCGCGAAATAGCCAGTGTGGTCGCAATCCCTTTAATGGACTGACCAACCGCAAGCGCTTTAATAACCTGCATCTCTCGCGGCGATAATGGCACAAATTGCGCTGACGTTCTTGTCTCATCGACCATGCGGTGGAGCCCCCCTCAGATTAAAATGGCATCTCGTCTTCTTGCGGCAGTTTACTGAAATCTCCATCCAGGCAGTTGACCAACTGGAAGCTGAGCCCTTTGGCTTTCTCATCCGCCTTTTTGAGCGCGGTCTCCGGCCTCAAACCGCGTTCGAATTCATAACTTTGGGTATACCCTGCTGGCCATTCCGCCATATCATCCAGGACCACGATGGTTCTATGTTCTCTGGATAATATGATTTGAGCCCGTTGCCCCTGATAATACTTAGGCGGCCGGTTGGCCATCTCTAATGCCTCATCTACCTGATTGCGGACCTGTTCCTTCGCCATCTGGAGAAGATTCTCCTGATATATGATCGGGTCCTCGCCCTCCTCTACCGTCGCCGTGTAATGGACTGACGGCCGCACGTTGCAGTATTCCGGCAGGCTGCACGTCTCTTCCCAACCCGCCCGTATTTCAATGATTTTCATGATCCTCTCCCTTCTGTTTTCTCTCGATTTTCAGGCGGCACATAACACACCCCCAGCGCCTCAAATACATCGCACTCCTCGAGCGTTTCCATGGAAACGCCATTGCGCCACAAGTGCCCATCCTTGAAATACATCCCTGTGGGGCAACCTCCACCCACCGAGCGCCGCGTCACCAACCACTTGCTAAACTCCGCGGACCCGGTCCGGATGAGGAAGATACAGCCCCACTGTTCCTTGGTCGTCAGGAACAGATCGAGGCAGCTATCCCCCAGATTGACCTGTTTATAGTGTTCTCCGTTTTTGAGCAGCTTATATCCATGGCTGGTCAGTATCTCGGAAATTGCAAGATCGGATCGGAGCGGACTGCCAAACAGGTCGGTACTTGGTTTCGGGATGCACACAATCTCGATATCGCCCACCTCCGTTTTCTGCCGTCTCAGACTGCCGGCGATCTCGATCCGCTCACACGCCGGCCGGATGAGCTGCATGAACTGGTCGGCCAGGACCAGCGCTCTTCCCCGGGGGATATTGGCTTTCATTTCAACCCCATGCGCTCATCTGCCCAGGCAGCTGCCCTGCACAGGCCGACCACCAGGCAGATGAAGGCAAAATAAAGGATGCCACAAACAATCATGGTGATGATCATTCCTTCCCCTCCTCTGTTGCTTTTTGGTCATGCCATTCGGCGATCTCAAATTCATGCGGCCTTAGCCCGAGCCCACCCGATCCACTCGCAGTCTCGATGATGGCCGAAACCGCCCCGTGTGAATTGACGTAGACCGGGTATATCTCGCCTTCCCTCGCAAAATACCCCGTCGCCAGAAACGGGAAATCCGGGTACACGGTTTTCGCCATGCGGACCCGCAGCGGAACCTTGCCATGCCAGGAGGCAGGATAGAGGTGCGATTGGTATTTCAAAGCAGGTGATTCTTGAGGTGTGTGGCTCATTTTTTTTTTCACCATTCCGGGCCGCATAAATAGCCCCGTCCGTTTTGAAGCGCCCACATCCACGCCGGGGCGGAAACGGTGGGATATTCTGTATCGGGGTTGAGCTTAGAGAACAACGGACGGCTTTTCTTCATTTCGTCGAAGGTATCCGGCTCACAACCGATTTTCACGATGGTGCTGTCCGGAACCAGCTCGAATTCATCGTAGTCGTACTCTTTCTCACCGGTCATTTCTTTCCAGACCTCGACGGCATCCAGCTTGTCAAAAGCAACGTGGGTATCTGTCCCATTCGAAAAAAGGTGTAGCCGCTGAATTCGTAATAACCGCTTATCCTTTTTCATTACTCCACCTCCCCGTCGATGACATCTCCATTCCCAAGCCTGGGCGGATCGATCCCAGGCAGCATCGAAGGCATGTGTCCGGTCTGGTAAACCTGCTCGATTTGCGGAGATATCCATTCCCCAACCGTCATGCCATTGGGCAGTACCAATTCATTGCGCCAGGCTTCCTCAAAATGCCGAATACCGGATTCATCGGCTTCAAGATCAGCTTTGATCACCAGGGCAAGGGCACGCCAGCGCTGCCGGCAGGCCTGCTCCCAGGCTGCCAGGATCTGCTCTTTACTGGTCCGCCTTCGCCCGGATTCGGTGATCCGGAAGGATGGATCATCTTTATCGGGCAAAGGCAGCACCAATCGATATCGCTTGCCCTTGATCTCAAAACCGACAACAGCCTTGCCGGTCGCCCAGCCGTACATAAACGATGTAGCGCCATATCGCTCCAGGATCCGCTCGATCTCGGTCCGGGATTTATCCGCGGTGACGTCCGTGTCTTTCGCGTAAGTGGGCATTTTCAGATTCCCCTCTGTTCCGTGATTGGAACGCAAAATTGGCAATACACATCTCTGTGGCGAGGCAATGGCGAATGGCACTTTATACATCGACGAACTGCCTCTTTGAAAATCTGGTTATCAGTAGTAGCCCGAAAATATCGACCATTTGATTTAGCTTTCGGATAATGACCACTTAGAGGCATTACAAAATCAGCAGGAACAGGAACATGTTCTCCCCGTCGCTCTTTATGCCGGTAGCAAAGGCGCACGTAGCGTTCAGATGGTTTTCCATAAATCCTGCACATTTATCCGCCTTCCCAATTCGAAAAAATGTTTTCGCGCAAACATTATTTCTTCAACGGGCTCAAGTGGTTGTGCATCATGGCATCCCGCAAGAGCCCCAATCTCTCTATCTCGGCGGGCGATCCGTCGTTTGATTTCCGATCTTTGATCAGCGCTGCCTCACGCCAGATTTGGTAATCATCCAATTTCTTTGTCCGCAGAGGGATTAAGTCGAAAATTGGAATTAAGATATCGACAATATCCCTGATCGGGGTGCATCTCCATCGATATTTATTGCACGACCGCCTGCCTTTGACCCTGTCGTAATTCATGTCCAAGTAATAAATCTTTCCGCACCTCAATTGCTTGGCAATCTCAGTAATCACGCTTTTATTGTCTTCCCGCTGCTCTATTACGAGCTCAAGCGTGATTACATTCGTTTTCGACTTACCAATCTTGAAATAGCCTTCTCCGTCGACAAAACCGACGAACCAAGCCAGCCACAAGGGATGAAGATCCAGGTTTCCAATTTTCATGATTTGGCCTCCTCTCATTTCGACCCATCATACGATATTCATCGATTGAAGGGCTGCCTTATACCATCACCGTCTGTTGCAGCTTGGTCAGCGCCTGCTCGAGCTGCTTGACCCGGACCGGATTGGCGCCCTCCGTGACGTACTCTATCGCCAGGGCCCAGCGCAGCTGCTGCTCCGTGGCTTGAGCCAGGGTCCATTGGAAGACCACGGATCCAGCGGAGGGATGGAGCAAATCGCAGACAGGGCGTGGCGGGTATCAGCGACCAGCGTGGCAAAGGACTGCCAACCCGGACCGGTACGCGGTTCGCTCTCCAAATCAGAGATCAGGCGCTCCAACTGGCTGATCTGCTCGTCGATCCCGGCCTCTTGCGGGGCGCAGCCGGCCGTGGAGCGGATCCACTCGCGCAGATCGCCGAGTGCAACGCGGAAGACGAGCGGGATATCCTCGGAACCGGGCAAAGCTGGATCCACCTGGCCCAGGGGTTGGGCGTGGGGGAAGCGGGTAGAAAGATCGGCCTCGCCCTCCGGTTCGGGCTCAGCGAAGACTTCCCCAAGCGACTTTGCCGGCCTGGTATTCGGCTCCTGCTTCAGACCGACAGATTTCAGCCGATCGGAGACATGCTTGCGGGCTTTGTCGACATCGGAGCCGTACCAGTTAAAGCGGATCAGCTTCGCGGCGATGAGCTCGAAGAACTCCGATTGGCCCTTACCCCTCGGGTCAAAGCTCGAGTCCATGGCTTTGGCCACCAGCGCCCAGGCGCGCGGATCCAAACGCTCGAAGGCGGCCTGCAGCACGGCCTGACCGCGGTCGAAGATAGACTTGATCTCAGCTTCCGCCTGTGCACAGGCCTGCTGCTCCTCTTCCGTGCGCCGGTTATTCAGATACGACCGGCAGGCGCAGAGGTGATCCTTGCCGTGATGGCAGATGATGCCGATGCCCTTACAGCCTTCCACCGGATTGAAGATATAGCTGCTATCCACACCTCGATAGGACACACGTAGGTTGGAGCAGCCGTTGGCTTTGGCGTGCTCGAGCTCACTTTTTCCAAGGGACGCCTCGATTTCGCCCCAGGCGGGATCATCGATCGAAGGCAATCCGGTCAGTGCGCTGGCTTTGACCAGAGCCTGGCGAATGCCCTCCACCTGTTTGAGGTTGTAACAAGCCTCGATCGGGCAGCGGTGCTGCTTGCCGTGGGTGACCATCTTCGCGCAGTTGGCGCACACCGGTTCAATTACCCCGGGGAGATCGTAGGCATTCCCTTCCCAGAACATAGCCTTATCGATGGGTTTGGAGTTGGCCTCGATCAAGCTGTCGACCTTGCCGCGGATCTGGTCGCTGGTCAGCAAGGAGAGCTGTTCGACCAGGACGGTGGGCTTCACTGCGTTGTATGTGGTTGATTTCTCGGCATGCTCGAGGAGCTCCGCCGGCAGCTCAACCACTGGGAGGTATGCCAGCGCCTGGCGCTCGGTCAGCTCGGCGTTCTGCAGTTCTTCGGGCAGTTTGAGCAGGCGCAGCTTGTTGGCCACAGTCGAGCGGCCCAGATTCAACTTTTCGGCGACGACTTCCTGGGTCCAGTGAAACAGTTCCATCCGCTGCCGGATCGCCTGGGCTTCCTCGAGCGGAGACAGGTCCTTGCGCTGGTAGTTCTCGGTCCAGGCCATAATGGCCATATCCTCGTCGCTGAGCGTGCGGATCTCGATCGGCATGGCAGCCCAACTACCGGCCAGGTTGGAGTAGGATTTGACATCGTTGAGCCAGCGGTATGCGGCCAGGCGATTGTGACCGAACGCGATCTGCACCGCCGATCCGGGCATCAGTTCGAGCGCCGCCAGCGGATCCGCGGCACAGTCAGGCTCCGCCGGTTGGCCGTTGATCACCAGGCGCCCGAGCGGCGTCTGCAGAAGGCCGCGCGTGCCGATATTCTTGGCGAGCTCGGCGACGTACTCGGGATCCTCGCTGGTGCGTGTTTGGAAGGGATTGGCTTCGATCTTCGCCAGGGGAATGAGGACACAGTACCTGCGGTCCTGTGCAGGTGAGCGGGCTTCAGGCATGGGGTTATTCCTCTCCATCCGGTCCGGCATTGCGTTTACCGTGTTCCTTGCGCCATTTCTCGGCAGTTTCGCGAACCGCGGCCTTACGGCATTCCGGTTTCATGCAGAAGCACTGATCCTTGCGCCGGCGGATGAACATAAATCCGCAGTTGGGGCAGCGGGCAGAATGCTTGTCCCCGGCCGCCACCAAGCCGTGTGTATTTGTATCCTCCTCATGGTTCTGGCAGGGCAGCACGATCGGGGTCGAGTAATCGGTCAAAATGGGTGTCTCCTGGACTGCATCGGCGCTCGGTGGGATGGGTTCCGGCGTCGGAACGGGTGCGCTGATGGTTGTCTCTTCGGTCTTCTCTGTCTCAACCAGCTTGCCATGGTCCCGGTTCCACGCGACAATCGCCTCATAGCGCCTAGGGTAGGTGCTGCTCGTCTGAGCTCCGCAATACAGGCAGTCCACCGACCAGCAGTCGCCGTCCAGGTGATGCACCTCGGGCTGCTGCCCACATTTCCGGCAGGGCAGCACCAGGACCAGCGGCAGCATATACTGCCGGGTGTCAAACTCACGGTCGAGATGGTTGCGCAGTTCCGCGATCGGGTCAGCGCGGTCCTCGAGCACCAGCGCTCGAAGCGCCTGGGTCAAGCGCTGGTCGGCCGTCCGCACGGTTAGCCGGATCTGCACCTGGAGCGCGTACGCCGGCTCCGCCAGCTGCAGGTAACTCGCCAGCGCCGGCAGCACCTGGTCGTGGATGCGGTCTGCCTGCGCCACGCTGCAGGTGATGGTCGTTTCAAATGCAGTTTCGTTCCCGTTCATTTTTCTCCCTCCCTGAATGCCATTTCCAATGGTTTCGATAGGTTCTGCTGCGCCAGCCTCAGCATGCGCTGCCACCAATCCCGATCCCGCAGCGCACCGCAGATCGGGCAGTAGGCTGGCAGCAAGCGCAGGTGCAGTCGGGAAGCGCAGGCCTGGCATTTGCAAGTCTCTTCCAGGATGAGGTTGTCCACGGCCTGCATCGCAGGGACCTCAGCCGGCAGCTCGAAGCGCTCCACCACGTCCCCCACCGGGGTGCCGGGTTTTGTGAATTCAAACGTGATCCAATTCATACGGCCACCTCCATGGTGAGCTTACTTTGGATCGAGGCCAGCAGCGCCGGGTGTAGATCCGACCCGGATCGGTCTCGGTACAGTTTGGTGACGTAATCCGCTCCATAGGGCATGTCGGCGATCAGGTATTCGCGGGCTAGAAGCTCCCAATCAGCCTGGTCAAGCACCGCTTCTCGGTAAAATCTATCCATGAGGTTTAGACGGCGCTCTACCAGATAAGCTTGCACCTTCATCGGGTTTGGCTGGGTGAAATCACCTACCTGGTATGCCTTCCCGTGTTGCTGGCATTCGACGGCAGCCCGGCGTAGCTCGTACACGGATGGAAAGAATTCCATATTGGCCGCCACTTGCACCACCGCCTGCTTTAGGGTCTCGAGCGGGATATCCGCTAGGAGCCCTGCGTAGGATTTCAACCGGCGGGTGCTCATGTCGGCGTCCATGCGGTGGTTGGGGTAGATGTCCCACAATTGCTTCAAAACCGTAAAGATGTTTTCTTGCATACTCCCTCCTGTCAGGTCAACCCGGCTTCTTGCGATAGCTTCATGGCGATATCGTCGATCGTCTCCGCCCTCGGCCGGTTGGGCGGATGCTCCAGCACCTGGATAGTCTTGGGGATCCCCACCAGTGTGGGAAATTCGCGCTTATCCCGACCTAGCCAGTGGTCGGTCCACCAGGACCCGTTTTGGCCATAAACCGCCCGGATACGCGCCCCCGTGTAGCCGCGGTTGAACAGCTTCACTGCCATGCGCCGGCATTCGGCTGCATTCAGGTCGTAGTCCAGGTGACAGACCTCTGCCAGCGCCAGCCCCAAATCCTCAATCGGCACCGACGAGCAGCGTGGGGGTGCCCCTTTGCGTTTCAATGATGGTTCTTTATTAAGGTTCTTTAAAGGATTGGGTGAACCCTGGCTCACTACCCTGGTGGTCTCTGGCTCACTACCCCTGGTGAGCCCTGGTTCACTACCTGGTGAAGCCTGGTTCACTAGGGGTGGTGAATCCTGGTTCACTACCCCCGGGGTTTCCGGTTCGTTCTCTTCGGATTGGAAACCCAACTGGCAGGGGATATCCGTCAGGACGCGGTACAGGTTCGAGCGGTTTTTCGGGCCTACCCTGCGCACGGTTTTATGAATCGCACCCTGGGACTCAAGTTCTTGCAGTATGTCGATGACGTAGCGCCGGCCCAGGTTCGCCTTGGTGGCCAGTGTGGAGATGCTCGGCCAGGCAATGCCCTCATCGTTGGCAGCATCGGCGATCGCCAGCAACACCAGCCGGTGGCTCCCCGTGGTCGGACTGTGCTCCCAAACCCAGGACATGACGCGAATACTCATTTTGGTTGTTGACCTTTCGGCGCCACACCCACCGATCCCACCAGCACGATCGAGCGAGAACGGCTGTCCCGGCTGATCCGGCCATCCGCGATTAACTTATCGAGGTAGTACGACACCGTGCTGGTCGAAGGAATTCCGCAGACGTTTCCGATCTCCCGGCAGGAAGGCATGATTCGCTCGGTGGTCCACTGCTGTACCAGGAATCTATAAACGTCCTCAACCTTTGGGTTATTTTTCTTTACGTTTGCCATAATCACCTCATTTTTCCTTGACTCTTTTGCCAGACTAGATCAGAATCATAGAACGCTAGTTCTAATAATTATACCTGCACCGTTGGCCGGCGCTGTATGTTAGTGGATCTCACCCGGCGCGTTTCCAGACGGCGGATCCACCGGGTAGGCTCGCGGTCCCTGGCGCACCACAGAAAGTATCCCGGACTGTTTGATAAGCTGGTTGCGGGTGTGGTCGAGGATCAGGTTATTGTGGTCGATGGTCGCCTGCAGCCTGTAAATCTCCGCCACTGAAATCAGGCCGGCGTCCTCAACGCCCGCGATGGTGTTTTCTGTGTGGCGCTGGCGTTTGGCGACCGCCTCCAGCTCAGCAATGCGCTCCCCGTAAGCGCGCAGGGTTCCCCGCACGCGCGCCGCGATGTACCCGCAGAAACCAGAGGTGATGGAAATTAGAAGAAGAGCGACGATCGCAACAATGGTATCGGTGGTCATATGACTACCCCCTCCATAGGTAATAGATGATCGTTAAGACGCAAACCGCAATCATGAATACGTGCAGACGCAACTGCCAGGTGATCAATTGCTCGGGATTTTTCATATTCATCCTCTTCGAAGCTAAAAAAATGAGACAGAAAGGGATAACGGCGGAAAATGGATTTACGAAATCAATACCTTCACTACCAATGGTGCCAAATGGACGACGTTGAAAAATTTCTTAGCCAATCGGGTTTTCTTCCTACCACAATCGAGGGATACCGGCGCCTGTTGCAGTATTTCGACGGGTTCTTGCAGTCGTATGGGATTGGCATTGAAAGGGCCGGACCGGAAGTGCTGCTGAATTTCATGGAGCGGCGCCAGTGGGGCGAAGCTGCTCGTCATAAGTGTTCTGCAGCGATTCGCTCTTACGTGCGTTGGAAGTACGGGGAGGCCCACCCGATCCTATCGCTCAAGCTGCGCCGGCCGCCCATCAAGCCGCACCGCACGTTGACCGCGGCACAGGTAAGGCTGCTGCTGGATTCCTTTGACCTGGAACGGCCGGCCGGGCTGCGCGATTATGCGATTGTGATGCTGATGGTGGAAACGGGCTTGCGCAAGGCGGAAGTAGCGCGCCTGGAGCTGGCTTACGTTAACCTGGAAGCGCGCAAGTTGGACGTGCTGGTCAAAGGCGGCCACTGGGGCAGCGGTTATTTTTCAGAGGAAACCGCAAGCTCGCTTGACGATTGGTTATCGATTCGGGGGATCTACGCGAAGCCGGAAACGAAAGGTTTCTTCTGCGCGGTGGGCGGCCACCACGCCGGTCAGAGCCTGACTACCAACGGGGTCGGGATGATCTTCAAAACGATGAGCCGCCGGGTGGGCTTCCCGGTCTCAGCGCACGATTTGCGCCGCACCATGGCCACGCTCTTGACCCTCTCCGGCGCGCCAACCGAGGTGGTCTGCAAGGCCGGTCGCTGGCATAATCTCGAGCAGGTGCGCACCTACACCCAGGCGGTGCAGGCCAGCGCCGTGATGAAATATCTGCCGATGCCCAATTTGAACCGCTTAGTGCATGGGGATTGATAGAACATAAATTCTAAGAATAACCGCCAAGCGAGGGTTGCGGGTTCGACCCCCGTCAGCCACCCTTCCAATCGAATAGATATAAATATCCGGGCGCCGATTTTCGGCGCCCGGTTATTTATATCACGAAATTTATTATCCTAAGGCCTGGTCATTCCGGTTACACTACCACCGAGAGCCTGGATGCTATCATATAACGCCTGAATAACGTATTTACCGTTATGGACGTAAGCACCCGGGTCTTTAATCGAGTATTGGTAATTGTACGCCGCCTTGAGTAAATTGGGTGAGAAGGCAGCATAACCCTTCTCATCTTTGTCTATCTGACCATTCCCATTTGTGTCAGCGAAGAAATAGGGATAGGCTGTTGGGCTGTAGACAATCGGAGCATTCAATTTTGTTTTGG
>JAQTMA010000002.1 GCA_028714615.1 Anaerolineaceae bacterium
TGTCTCGCCCAAACCCTTTTCAAAAACCGAGACCTTTTTCCTTCAAACTGACCCAGGTAGAGAGACCACAAACGATGTGATCCACCACGCTGACATCCAAGAGCTTGCCCGCCTGGACGATGGCTCGTGTGACGGTCACATCTTCCGGGCTGGGCGTTGGATCAGAGGACGGGTGGTTGTGGGCGACCAGAACTGAATCGGCATTGCGCTGCAGGGCCGGCTTGAACACCTCACCAACCCGCACCATCGAAGAATTAAGGCTGCCATGGTAAACCTCTGATATATCCAGCATGCGGTTACGGGTATCGAGCATCATGACCATCAGGTATTCCTGCTCGCGGTGCGCAAGCATTGGCATCAGGATCTGGGCGGCGTCACCCGGCGAATGGATCACCGGTCGGTCGTCTTCGGGCTGGAGCAGCTTGCGTCCTAATGCAAGGGCTGCCTTCAACCTCAGTGCCGTCTGGTTGCTGATGCCTGGCACTCTGGAAATTTCATCCACGTGGGCCTGAGCGATTTTCTGGATGGAGCCAAACCTGGACAGCAGCCATTCGGCTGCCTCGATCTGGGTCGAGCCGCCAATGATAACGGCCAGCAGTTCGGCCAGGCTGCAGGCATCTGAGTCCCTGGCCACCCGGAAGGCAGGTTGCTCGCGAATCGGCAGCAGTCTCAAGCGCGGGATGGCGTAGGGTTGCGTGATTTCGTCGTGTAAAAGGGAAAGTTGTTGATTGGGCATGTCTGTCTCCTATAGAGAATGAGGGGACAGACCACCCCCGGAGGGGTGCTGCCCCCTCCGTTGGGGTGAACAATCAAATGCTTGGGTCATCATCAAATGATGAAGCTAGGCGATAGGCTGCCTGGCATTCTTCATAGGTCATCAATTCGTCCCGCCGCACGCCAGGGTAACCAGGCGCGGGCGCGATCAGCCAGGGGTTTTCGGACAGCTGCTTCCTGATCCGTTCGGCTTTGGCTTCCAGGAAGTGACGCAGTCCGCCTTTCTCGCAGCGCCAGCCCAGGGTGCGGGTGTATTTGCCGTCCCAGGTGCGATCCCGGTAGGTTCTACCGCCGCAGATCGGACAGGGCGGCATTCCCTCAGGATCGGGAGTGCGCAATCCACCGGCTTGCAGGTATAAACGCACGGCCTCGATGGCTTCGCAGTACTGCGCGCCGCACGAGCACTCCTTGTTCTTGCTGACTTTGTGGAAACGGGGACTGCTTCCCTGACCAAAATCGACCAGGTATTGGTTCCCCTGGATGGATACTGGCAATGCAGAGACCTCGATATCCGTCTTTTCTCGAATGAATGACCGCTTGGGGATTGGGGTATTCCTCCTTTCCGTTCGATCAAGCTCATTCGCTGTAAGTCCGGTCTTCACGCCAAACGCCCTCCCGGGCGTTTGGTGCCCTGTGGGTAGGCGCTCTCCAGGAACCAGTCCCCTGCGGGGATGTGCCAATCCGGCGCCGGGATATTGGGCTTTATGGCTACCTCCTCACCCAGCTCTTCGTCCGGATCCCTTTCCAGGTGAACATCCCGCACAAAAGGCAGCGGGACAACGAGAGTATCGTCCTGGTAAGGGCCGCCGTGGCTGATCTTGGTGAAAGGCTGCAATCCGCCCAGCGCCTTAACCCAGGCCGTGCCCGGACGCGGGCCTTTCCCAAGCAACTCGACCGGGATATCGGCATCGCCGTAGCAGGTGCCGATCGTGATCATTCCAACAACCATGTGATCCTCCTTGTGGTTAAACAAAAAGAAGGACACACTGAAATCAGCGTGTCCTTCTCCGTGGGTTGATTGAAGCAGTAGTAGCAGGTTTAGAATGGGATATCCGCACCTCCTGCGCCGGCAGCAGCCGGTTCGCTTTCTTCGTCGTGGTTTTCCTGGCTGGAGAGGAAGCGCACCGTACTGGCGCTTACCTCAAAGGCTGTGCCGGGTGTGCCGTCCTTGCGGGAATACAACCGCGGACCGCCCGTTTCTGGGTCGCACACCAGGCGACCTTCGACCAACACCAGGCTGCCTTTGTGCAGGAACTGGTTACAGTTTTCGGCACTTTTGCCCCACACACTCACTTTGAACCAGGTGGTTTCTTTCACGGCCTGGCTGTTCGAGTCGGTGAACTGGCGGTTGGCGGCCAGGTTGAAGTTGGTGACCGCCTGGCCAGCCGGCGAGTAGCGCATTTCCGGTTCGCGTCCGAGGTGGCCGACGATGATAATCGTATGGAAGGACATAGGTTATACCTCCATGGTTGAATTGGATTACTTCTTGCCGTTGCTCCTGGCCGACCATGCCCGCAGTACATCCCGCGTGGCCGGAGCCAGGCCTTGATGGTCCGTTTTGAACGTGTTGAACGCGGTCACTTCCACCGTGTTGCTCATCTCGACCGCCGTTCCATCCCGATATTGCAGCACATCGGGTTGAACTGGGGCGGCAGGCGGAATGGTGGACGCAGGAACCGGTGAGGTTGTTCGGGGCGATGGCTCCGGCGATCCATTTCGGGTTGATGTGGTTTCTGAACTGTTCCCGTTTTCCAGCCCGGCCGTTCGAGCAATCTCTTTATCATAGAGCGACAAACCGAACTGCTCACCGCACTGCCGGAAACAACGCTTCAGGCAGTCCGTAGCTGCGCCGGCGATCGCCATGTCCAGTGCTTCAGGAGTGTCGCCAGAGAAGATGCAGCGCCCAACGTCCGCATGGTTGTACGCCTTCCCGCCCAGTTCGATGGTGACCCTGCCGGTCAGGTAGACGATGCCCGCAACCTCGGTTGTGGGCTTGCCATCCTCGCCCAGGGCCGGGACTTTCTTGCGGACATGCTGATCGTAGAAGGTAATCACCTTGTCCCAGCGCATTACCTTGGGTTCGCTGAGCAGGTCGAACGACCAGCGAAACAGGAACAGGTCGTTGGCCATTTCTATTACGTCAAAACCTTCAAGGTAAGGTACTGTTCCCTGGCCGGGCGCCTGGCGGCGCTTGACCCGGTTCATGTCCAGGGGCTGGCGCAACCGCCAGATCACCTCATCGGTGGGCGGCGCATCCATGCCCATTTGGGCAATGGGCAAGCCCTGCCCTGCCTCATCCAGGGTCATGGTGGGAATTTGGTTCATAGAATCCTCCGTGTGTTGAACAGGTAATGAACTTTTCGTGTTTGGAAAATCAATACTGCCTGCCTCAGCAATCTGCCTGGCTTCCAGGTAGCGGATCGCCTCTATATGCTTGCAGAGGAGTCCGAAACGCTGGCATCTCCCGGCGAAATCCGGGCAGGTGCAGGCCCAGGCGTCTCCGTCCAGTGTGACGGTGTACTGGCTCTTCTTCCCCTTCGGGGATGTACCAATGCTGACCACGATCCACTTGTCGCCTCTTTGAGGCGCTGGATCGACGGGCAGCACGGCCATGTCACCGTTTTCGAGAGCCGTCTGCGCCCGGGCTAACCGTTCGTTCTGCATTTGTTCCTCGAGCATCAGGGTCGGGTAAGTCATCGTGTGTTTGGTATGCCTCCTTTGTGAAATCAGCCAACGTATGGGGATTGGTTTCTAGCGTTGACGCGCCGATAGAGATCGGCCGGCCAATTTCATTGGCCAGTCCGGCCAACGTTTTTGCTGCTCACGTGCTCATCCATTGGATGGGCAGGGCAAGACAGCAAACCTTGACATCCGAAAGAGATTCGTAAGCCAAAGTTTGCCGCCTTGTTCAGGCGGTTTGGCTGCCCGGCCGGACGACATTCCACCGGCCAGGCAGCCTGGTTTCCTTTGTTTGATCCATGTTATGAGCCTGCCCTTTGCGGACGACTTGAAACAGCGCTTCTCACGATCTACCCCCGGAGTAAGGGGCAGCGGCCACCGCCTGCCACATCGTCCCGAAGGGCATCGGGACGATATCCCTGCGGAGCGGGGAGGGCAGAACGTCACGCAAAGAGGCTTTTTATTAAGGTGCTGGCTGCTCGTGTGAGCAGCATGGCCGTCATCCCTCCCTCCTGGGGGAAGCACACCGGCCAACGTATCAGGCAACGCAGTTGCCCGTCACAGATATTCAATTGTTATCCATACCCCCTGAACCTCCACCGGCTGGTGGCAAACTACCGTATGTAAAGCTCGTATTCATGAAAATTACCGTTTGGTTCCGCTTTGCTGGCTCATGATGCGCCGTGCAATCACTTCCGTCGTGCCGCGTGGGGCCCGTAACACGGACGGATCCAGGTCTTCCGGCACCGGCAGCTCTGCGCCGCGCGCATCCTTGAGAAAATCCGCCAGGCTCTCCTGGTAATCCCGGCTCTGCAAAAAACCGTGCACCCGGATGTGGTAGTTCTTCTCGACCACCACCGGTGCGCCCAGGTTGCCCTTGGGTACCCGAATGGTGACGAAATCCGCCGCATCCTGAGTCTCATTGAGTGGTTTCTGGGGCAGGTCCGGGTCACGATAACAGGCTAGTCGGAAGAGCAGGTCGTCGGCGTACTTCCACGCCTTGACGACAATCCCTTCGAGAACGACATCGTTGATCATGGCAACCTCCATTGACAGGTACTTAAAGCAATGCGGCCGGAATACTTCTCCAGCAGGAGTATCCGGCCAACGTGTGTGCGGCGTATGTTACGCCAGGCAGATTAAGAGCGGGTTGCCTGGGCCCGGTAGAGACCGTGTTTCATTGCTCAGGCTATGGCTATCATACAAGATTGCAGATTGAAAGACTAGGGGCAGGTGTCCCGTCGAAGTCGGGACACTTGTCCCGTAAAAACTACTTACAAATACAATACAGAGAAATATCCCCGATTATCTATCAAAATCGAGTGTAGGTAAAATTACAAAATCCAGTATATAGGGCGATTGATTGAATAACCAAATTGGCACGTGTGTTCGAAAATGGCATTTTATCTATATACGTGATCACATAAAACCAATAAATAAAATAAGTGAGGATTATCAGCCTTAGGTAACTTATAACTCAGAAGTCATTGGTTTGAAGCCAACCCTCATTACAATAAACTGTCAGTTCAGCTGAGATGGACAAACTTAGTGATTTTAGTTAATAAGTCCCCTGCGAGAACTATCAAAAGGATGAAAATATTGAACCACTAACCGTCTAGTTTGTCCTTTTCGAATGTCATCCAGGTGCTCTCGCAGTGTAGGCAAACTGAAGGTTTTATTCCTCCAAGACTGTATGATGTTATTTGAAGATCATGAATGATTTCGCAACGATTTTTTGACATCAAACAATACTTTGACGGTTATTTACGCTTTCTAACCGGAAGTAAATCAGTTCAACCTTTGGAAAGGTTTAATGCAAATTATTCCACCTCAAACTATAGATTGCCAAATACGATACTGTTCTGGTTTTTACTCAACAGGGCGGAGCGGAGTCGTTGATACGTCCTTTGTTGTTGACTTCTCCTGGATCATGAATATAATGGTTGTAGGTCCATTTTTAAATATTCCAGCAAACATAGATCCTTTATGCCCTATTAAACCAAGGCTGATTTTTATATCGATTGCGTGGTTTGAAAAGGAATTCCTCCCTTGCCGTTTTCGATTACAAAGCATGAATTTATTTCCCCACATGAGTGGGCAATTGCTATCGCTTCTTGTGACCTAGAAGATGATAATGACCTCCTACTTAAAACAACGATCAACTTAGTTCGTACCTCATACGGCGAGAATATTCTTATAACGAATGCCGAAACTCTAATGTCAGAAGCAATTGAAAATGGTACTTATAACCTTGAACATCTTAAAGCCGCGGTCAGAGAAGGATTCCCAAATCCCGCTAGTGAAGGAAATAAGCCTAAGCAATTGACAACCTATCGATCACAAACAGCAGAGATGGTTGCCAAAGGTGCATTAGCAAAAGCATACTTATATCAGTATCCGGCCGCTCCACAGGCAGGTGCAGCAAATCCCAATCAGCCAATCCTTGGATTTGATGGTTGGGGTATTCTAAAAGTAGATGAAGATTGTATATATCTGGCCTTGATCCAAGTGAAGGCAACAGATGTTGATGATTCTCCCCCATCTGACGCTAATAAACTTGCACAGGAGTGTAGCCAGGCACCAAAAGATAGATCCGCCATTTGCCGAGCCTTGTCATTAATGGCAGTATTAATGCGAGGCGATCCACTCCAGGCAGCGATATATAACATGCTTGAAAAGATGGGGAAGAAGGAAAGCATACCAATTCTGGTTTCACCAGCCATCGTACGTGGGATAACTAAAGCAAATCGCACCGATCTTGATCCGGTCTTTGATATTTCTAATGAAATTTTACCTGCATCCTTAAGAGCCATAATTGTTTCGATAGGCGTTTGCCTAGACGAGTTTGGTTATCGGGTCATGAACAAGGCTCGGGAGATATCATGATGGAGAGCGATTTAAAGCAATACTTTGATTCGCCTAAAGTAGTAAATACCATCAAAGATCTTGATACTCGACAAATGGAACACGAAGTTGGAGCATCATTTAATGATCCAGGCGTTGATACAGTAAATATTCTCCGCCTTGCGGCAATTACATCTTTCATTGAGTTGGTAAATGAACACCGAGTTGATGTTTGGTTCAAGCCAAGTAACAATAGATTAATAGATAAATTGCGAAGTAATTCAAGAATCTGCTTTTTTCGATGGCAGGGATATTTTGATGCTCTTGTTGAAATTAATCAAAGCGCCACTCTAGATGATATGCTAATGTTTTCTGTCGCAGGCTTGATTGGAAATCGGGACCACGAAGTTCGCGATGAATTACGCCGTCCGCAACAAAGACAATGGTTAGATCATCTGAAAGATGCCACAAAGAAACTTTCTTGGATTGAACAGGTTAGAGCTAATATTTCTGTTGCCATTTTGTTTATTATTCGACAAGAAAACCGTAATGATATTAATAATGGGAACTCGGTTTTAGAAGCATTAGCTAAAATGCAAGAACGAAATGAATCAGATTGGATTGCAGGTAGGAATAATCAGAAACGCGATGCAAGTATCCTTATCGGCAATTATTTATTAGCCGAATCAGTAATTCTTACAGCCAAGTTTTTAGCCGACGGTATAGTGGAAATTGACGGCAAGATTGTAAGTGACTTTGTTGCGGAACTTCGTCGCCTTGTTGTTAAATCTGAAGAATTTATGGAGTTATCTGGTGATCAGGAACAATTGCTTTGGCTAAAAACAGCTTCATGTGCAGTAGCTCACCTTCGTTCCTCTTCAATTTGGGTCCAGGCAAAAGGAATCTCTGAACGGGTTGATAAGTTACTCAATGAATTGGCAAGCACTAACCGAGAACAACCAGTTTTTTCTCTTCTTCCGGCTCAACAGGATGCGCTCAGACAATCGTTACTAGATCCATCCCGAATGGCAATTGTTCTTCAAATGCCAACAAGCTCGGGGAAAACCCTGTTAGCAGAATTTAGCATTGCCCAGACCTTTGATGCGTTTCGAGGCACCGCAAGAGCTGTTTATATAGTGCCAACAAGAGCTTTGGCAACTCAAGTGAGGCGTACATTAACTGAAGATCTACGGCCTTTAGGTATAAAGGTCTCCGCCGCCGGTAGTGCATTTGAAGATGATCCATATGAAGTGCAACTTATTAAAGAAACGGATGGTGTGGTAGTTTCTACGCCAGAAAAGTTGGATTTATTATTACGTGCTCACTCAGATTGGTTTAAATTGTTAAGAATCGTTGTTGTTGATGAAGCTCACCTAATTCAAGACAAAGAACGTGGCGTTCATTTAGAACTACTTTTAGCCAATATTAGACGTGAGCAACCAGACGCTCGCTTATTATTATTAACTCCATTCATGGAAAATGCGCAAGAGATTGCAGAGTGGCTTAGCCGAGAACGATCAAACGCTATATCTATTCTATGGAGACCCACTCGTGTTTTGCTTGGGATGGCCAAAGTCTCTGGTGCTGGCCAAAATCGTTCTCTAACCATCGAATGGACCGATCCATATAATCCAGAAATGGCACCGCGATCTCTAAAGGTACCCACTAATGTACCCAGTTCTGAATTGATGTCAAATATTGATCGGGTAATTTTTCTGGCAGATAAATTTCAATCATTAGGTACTGTGTTGGCAATTTTTAGCGCTTCCCCTGCTGAGGCTGAAGAAGCTGCAATTAAACAAGCGAGTAAAAGAAGGCCAATAGCAAGTGAAAAATTAACTCCTCAAATGAGAGTTGCTATTGCAATTTCACGCCGTGAGTTTGGTTCAACATCAAGATTGGCAGATTGCTTGGAGCATGGTACCGCATTTCATCATTCCTCGTTGCCACCAATTCTCCGTTATTTAATTGAAGATCAAATTAGGGATAAATCAATTTCATTTGTATCTGCAACATCTACATTGGCTCAAGGAATGAATTTCCCCGTTGCAACGATTTTAATTCATTCTGTCCATAAACCTTATGGGGGTGGTAATTTTTCTCCGTCAGAATTTTGGAACATCGCTGGACGAGCTGGACGTGTGGGCCTTGCAGAAAAAGGGCTTGTTATTTTTTCTGATCGGACTCATCAAAAGTATCTTAATGGTTATTCGCAAGCATTGTCAGAATCCTTACATTCAGCACTGCTCAATATTTTGGACTTATTGGATCCATCAGCTGATATAAAAGATCAATACCGCAATATCCCGGAAATTCGCCCATTCATACAATATCTTGCCCATGCAGCTGCAACTAGTTCAGCAAGAGAAGCATATCGAAATCTTGAAGCTCTTATAGAACAAAGTCTTGTTAATCAACAAGTCACATCGATTTCTCAATCTCGAAAGTTAAGAACTGTAGCACAAAGTTATTTGCTCCAATTAATGACCAAATCAGGTCAACTTATAAAAGCTGCCGATGTAACTGGATTAGGGACGTTCAGTTTTGATGAGTTATATGCCAAGCTTCGGGACGATCCAATCTTGAGATCGGGCCCTCGCGAAGTTATTGGCCGTGGCCAGGAGGGCCTATTTGCTCTTATTGATGCTTTGAAGTGGCTTCCTGAACTGAATCTAGCAATCGGTTATGGAGAAGGGAAAATGAATGTCTCAGCTGTGGCAAAAGCTGTTCAAAGTTGGATTAACGGCGAACCAGTTTATAAAATTGCTACAGATTTTCCTGGCGCTGATGAAACAAAACGTATCCGTGAAGCTTCAAGATACCTAAATAACACAGTATCTCAAACACTCTCTTGGGGAGCTCATGCGTTTATACGAGGGTGGATTGCTACTCCGGCCGGATCGAGAGGGGTATCTCCCGAAGATTCTATTTTGCCAAGTTTTATACAATATGGCGTAAAAACGCCAGAAGCTGTTGTGGCTTCGTTACTAGGCGTTCCTCGATCATTTGCTGAGGCAACTGCAGATGAGTATCGGGAGCGACATGGCAAAGTGACAACTGAAAATGTAGGGAACCTAAGAGATTTTATAGAAAGCGCAGGTGAAAGCGATTGGAGCTCGATTATCCAGAGATCTGCCATTCCAGGCCTAACAGGGAAGGATTTCCATCAGGTATTTCGTGAAATGCAGGGTCTGGGGTGAAAGTGTAACAAATCCAAGATATCCCCTAAAAATCAGAATTCTGAAATAAAATGATTCGTAAAAATTGAAATGAAGAATAGTTGAACTGTCGCCAAGCTACTCAGACTTGGCGACCGACGGGCTAGGCTAAATCGATAACCGGCAGTCAAAAGTCAGCGTATCCAGGAGTTTGTCTCAATACCTATATAGTATTATTTCGGCGCCGTTGTTATAACTTAATAAGAATATCTCAGATTTCAGCGTGAAAATGCCTGTATCTTTGCATATCCGCTCTCTGAAACAATCACATTCGGCACCAAACTCGGAAATAATCTATCCAAATTAGCCGACACCTGTACCATCACGGTGTGTTTTCCCGCATCCAAATTTATCCCCGTCACTACCGCATTGACTCCGTACTGCGCCAGATAGTTGTTATTCATGCTGGCAAAGGACTGGGCGTTAGCCCAGGTACTGCTGGTGGCTGTTAAATCTCCACTATTTTCAAATACCCGTTGGTTAATTTCAGCAGCGGCGGCCAGCGCAGCCGCATCTGCTGCTTTGGCGATCTCCGCCCGGGCATAAAAATAGCGCCCAAGCTCGATACCCAACGCCATGATCGGGATCATGACGAAGCCAAAAAAAACGGCCCAGAAAGTCATCGAATAACCGCATCGGTCTTTAAGAATTTTCATTACCATCCCTCCTGGCGAAAAGTGGCCGCCGCCGAGACGGAAAAACTGCTCGGCAGCCCTGGCACCAGCGTCCCCAGAAAGCTGGGAATCTGGCCAGATACACGCACAGTCAGGATGCTCCCAGCTACTCCCCCAGGAGATAGAATCGCCACACCCGCCTGCTTGACAATCGGATCCCCATTAATGGCACTGCTGGCCGCGCTCAAGGCGTAACAGGCGCTGCACTGCTGGGCCACGCTGCCCATGCGCGCTCCCTGCCGGGCTGCTGCCTGGACGGCTTGCTGCCCGTACACCACCATTCCCAAATTGACCGTAGCCAGCATGACCAAAATGGCAATTGGGAAGGTGATTGCAGCTTCCAACGTTTCAATGGCTCTGCGAGCTTTCAAGAATCTCATTTCTACCTCCAAGATTAGGAAAAGCATTGAAAGGCAGGGCAATTTTAGGGATAGCCCTGCCTTTCAGGTTCATATCTTGCCGGCAACATCTTGCACAACCTGGGCAATCTTCTGACCCAGGAGCTGGTACGCTCCATACGCTACCAGGACGACGACCGCGATAATCACGGCGACTTCGGACGTCTCAATTGCTGCAGTATCTTTTAGAAAACGCATAGCTCATCACCTCCTTTCGAAAAAGTGTCGTTCAACGACCAGCCGACAGCCATAACCAGGCAGCCGTTCCAAGAGTAATGGCAACCGTATAAGGAATGGTTTTCTTTTTGGTGAGCATGCCGATCAACCCCTGGACCCCGCCAGCCAGGACGATGGGGATGAATAACAGTCCATTCCCGAACAGCAGCACCAGGGAGATGATGATCTTGGCGTCCGCCCCGCCAGTCGCACCAATCTCCCACAACGCCCAATCAGCAAAAATGACTAAGGTGGCATAAACACTTTCTGAGGAACCGGCAATTGACAGCGCCAGAACACTCACCAGGCAGGCCAGTGGGATGCGCCACTTTGCCCATGGCAAATCCGAAACCAGGATCAAGGTGATAACAAGCAGTACCATCTGCCAGCCGCCCTGGAACAGCCGCCAGAGAGCTGCCAGGATGAGGGGCAGTATGGTCAGCAAAGCCGGCACCTGCCGGGAGCGCAGATCAAAAACCATACAGGCTCCCAGCCAGGCCAGTAGAAGGGCGAAGATAATTACCTGGGTTGGTGCGAGCGAAGGCAGCATGGATCCAATTCTTCCGGAATAATTCGGGTGGAGATCATAACTGGCGATTTAAGGATCATGGTCGGCACAGCTATCAGGGTCGGTATAGAAGTTGGAGTGGTAGACTCAACGCCAGGTTGATTATTCAAAACTGAAAGTCGTTGAAAAGAAGCAGTCAGCTCCTGGTGAACTGTCGAAACTTGAGGAATGACCATACCGGTATCTCCTACCCTGTCTGAACGATGAGAAATGGTTTCCACCTGAATCCAGGATGGGATTGGTACGACGAGTGAATTGGCATACGATACGAAAGCGAGAATGAAAATAGATACTGCCAGGAAATACCTCAACCATTGGGTAGAAACGATGAGGTAGAACACCAACCCGGAGCAGAGAAGCGCCAATCCTGACCAGACGATGACAGTTCGCCCCGCCATGACAAGAGCCAAAGCAGACGAATTGCTGATGAGGATCACCCATAAGCCGGTGACGAGTGAAGCCCGACCAAATCGGAAGCAAGTCCGGTTTTTGTCCTTTATCAAGAGTAGCCGGCTATTTCGATCCCACCTCCGCCCGGCTCGGATCAGAAGTCGGTTAAGGATGAGGCTCGAACCCGGTCCATTCCGCCAGCCTGAAAGCTGCAGGGTGAGAACGAATTCATCCAAAAAGGAATCGATCCCACGCATCACCTTCAGACTGCTTTCGAAACTGGTCCCGCTGCGGTGGTGAAGGACCGCCTCTCGGACGCCTTTTTGCACATTGCCCTCCGGCAGTTCCTGGATTACTTTGGTCAAAACCTCAAACAAGTCTTGGTTATCCACAATATGAGCTGCCATACGGTCGAAGAAGATCATTACCTCCAGAAGCTGCGTCTCTTTCGGGGAAACCCGCAGTTCATCACTAAGCAAAGCCAAAACCGCGAAAATAACCAGAAGCCACTCCTGGATGAATACCTGGACCAACCAAAAGGTGACCAGACCTCCTAACAAAGCCCCTGCCAGGTAAATCAAAAAATCGTGACCTTTTCCAACTTTGCTCCAGGCTTTCAAGGAAAATACCATCCTTCGCTGAAGCCGCCAGGCTCGTACCCTTTGGTAAATCGCCTGCAACTGACTGATCAGCCAGCAGACCAGGTACGCAGCGGCAGCCAGGTAAGCCACCAGAGGAAACAGGCGAAGCACCATCACCAGACTCCTGGCAAAAGTCGGTAAATAACCTGGCTGGCATAAACTGAATACCCGGTGATGATGCGTTCCTCTCTCAAGGCACGCAGGATCTGGATAACTGCCAGAGCGAATAATAAGCCAGCAGTCATGAGCGTCTGGGTTGAACCAGCCACCAGAGCGGCGCGCAATACCAGCTCACCCAGATACATCGGGTGACGCACCCAGCGATACGGACCCCGCACGACCAACCCACGATCCGCAGGCGCAATTCCGAAGCGATCTCCCAAACTTATCAGCGACCAGAAAATCATGGCATACCCAAGAATGCCAGTGATCATTAGAGGGAATGGCATCTCCACCGGGTAAGCAGTTGCTATAGGCAGCATGGCAGCCAGGAGTCCCAACCACAAACCGGGGCGATCGTATTTCAGCGCATGTTTCCGTTGGGCGTATAAGGCAGCCAGGATTCCATTATGGAACGCCGCCAGCCAGGCCAACAGCGCCGGATGCTCCCAGGCTGCCAGGGCTGAGACCACAGCCGCAAAGGTGAAGAAAGCCAACCCAATTCGGTCCTTCATGGCTTTCAATCGTCCTTATCGTCATGATTGGATCGGCCAGATGAGCCGCCGGTGTGAAGCAAAGCCAGGATCCAACCCAGGGTGATCCCTACCGCAAAGGTGGACCCGGCAATCGAAAGCGCCTGCACCACCGAAAATTCATAACCGTTCATAGCTGCATCCTCACGTAGAACCTATAAAGTATTCAGGATCGGCCACCCGATCAGGACCAAGATCACGGCAATGAAGGGCAGGAAATAAAACAGCACCATCGGAATGACCAGTTCTGCCCCGACTCGCTCAGCTCGTTGCTCAGCTCCGGCGGCGTATTCGGCGGCGATGCGGCTGGCCATCTGGGCCATCAGTTCCTGCTGGGATGTGCCCAGACGGACGAACTCCAGCTGCACCGACAGACCGATCAGATCCGGCAGGTTCGAGGCCTGGGCCTCCTTCTGGAGCTGGGTGAAGATCACCCGTCCCTGCGACATCTGCAGCACGTGCTGCATCCACTTCCCGACCAGGCTGCCAGTCTGAGCGGTACGGCGCATGGCTTCTTCGAGCGACACTCCGGCTGCCATCTGGGCTGCCACGAGCTGGATGAACTCGGGAAGCTGCGACTGGAAACGCCGGCGCACCCGGCGAGCCACACTGCCCAGGAGGGTCGCCGGGACTTGCCAGCCTACCAGAGCAGCCAGGATACTGGGAATGAGGTTGTCGTAGACCAGCAGCCCCAGGATAAAGGCTCCCAGGGCCAACGTCACCCGCAGGGATGTGAGCTGAACCTCGTCCCAATTCTCCCATTTGCTAACCAACTGGGCAAAGTACAGGTCGGATTTGGTGCGCCGTAAGAGAGAGCCGGGCATCCAACGCGCCAGGGGCTTAGCCAGCCTGGACAGCCAACCTCGCCAGCCGGGCAGCTTCTTTCCTGCGGGTTGATCACTTTCGATCAAAAACTGCGCTGCCCTACCCTTCGGCAGGCTGGGAACGAACTCAACCCAGATCAAGACCAACAGGACGGCCGTGGCAATACCAATCAGATAGGTGAGGGTCATACCGCCTCCGAAACGATCGAACGGATCAACAGATATCCCACTACCATCATGCCGATCCCAGCGGAAATCACCACCTGCACCGGAAGCGCCAGGAGCGATCCCTGGATGAGGGGGTCGCGGGTAAGAAAGAGAAAAACGACCAGCAGGACGACCGGGATGATCCGGGCGGAGAGCAGCGCATCACTGGCTTTGGCTACCGAGCGGTTGCGGGCTACCAGGATTTGCTGGACGCGTTGAGAAATTTGCAGGAGCACCTCAGTATATTTACCGCCGCCCGCCTCACTGTAACCATCCAGCAGGTAAGCCAGGTTGGAGAGCGAGGTGGAAGGCGAGCGAGCAGCCAGATTGTGAAAGGCCTGGTGGCGATCCTTGCTGCGCAGCTCGGCGGCGGTCAGCCAGAGCTCGGGCGTCAAAGGATTGGGCGCTTCCATTTCTAGCGATTCGCCGGTCCGCTGAAGCACTTCCGGGATCGAGCCGCCCGCCAGCAGGCCGGCCGTGATGCGCCCAACCGCTACCGGCATGAGCCGGTCGATCTCCCGCCCCCGGCTTCGGACCTTCTCGCTCAGCCAGCTGTAAGGGAGAACACCTACGATGACGCCCAGGATCAAAGCCGGCATACCCGGCAGGAACGGCCAGGCGATCAGACTGGCAGCAATCCCGGCGGCAATCGTGAGCAAGCGGAACGAGACCGGCTGCAGGCGCACCCCTCCTGCCAGGAGCTTATATTCCAGCGACTCGGGCTTCAACTCGCTCAACGTTCGGACTGTATCCAGCGAGTACATTTCTGCCAGGCGCTGGCTGGCTTCTCCGTGGCGGACGCGAGGCGGCGAAAACAGAACAAAGACCAACAAACTAACCAGAATACCAACTAAAGTAATCATCAAACCAACCTTTCCTATTGAATGGTTTCAGCCTGGTTGCCCAGGTCCAGGTCGTCCACCTGCTCCCAGCGCGGCTGTCTTTCCGGAGACTGTTCATCGAAACGGTAGACCGGATCGAAGGTGATGTCACCATCCTTGAGATCTTTATCGATAAGGGCGATCTCCGTAACCCGGCGCACCTCGTGGCGGATGCCTATCTGTACCAACAAATCCACCGCTTCGGCGATCAAGGGAATTGAATCCGATGGCCGCATCCCGGTATCTGCCCCCAGGACGGTGGTCAGGCGGCGAACTGTTTCGAGGGGACTGTCAGCATGGAAAGTAGAGGCTCCGGAATGCCCGGTCATCATCGCCCGGAACAGGCTTAAGCCCGCCTGCCCATCCCGCACCTCACCCAGGATCAGGTAGTCAGGCGACATGCGCATGGCATCATCCACGCCGTTGGCCAGAGTATAAGATTGGATTTCGGTACCAATAGCCGCCGGGCGTGCTTCAACCGTCTGCACCGTGGGACGGTCGATCCAGATCTCCTCGGGGTCCTCGATCTTCACGATCCGCCAGGCCGGAGGCAGGAAGTTACACAACGCCGAGAGGAGGGTCGTCTTGCCGGTGCGGGTTCCGCCGGTAATCAGGATGCGGTAACCCTCCTCCATAACTAATTCGAGCCAATCCATCATTTCGGTACTCATCATGCCTCGTTCCAGAATCCATTCAGGAAGAACAGGCTTTTGCTCGAACAGGCGGATGTTGATGCTGGGGTTAAGCCCTGGCGGGACAATGACCGGGTGCAGGGCTTTGACCCTTCCTCCGCCGGGATTGTGCTGGGTTATCGGAAGCTTGGCGTTGATCGAAGGATTGGCCTCGTTGAGGCTCTTGTTTTGCGGCCCCAACAGGCGATCCAGCACCCGGTTGATCTCGCCTGGAACAGGTTTCAAGTCAGGAAGGGTCTCCCAGCGGACACTGTTCTTCTTCATCACCTGCACCAGGCCGCTGGAGTAGATACAGATTTCGGACAGGTCGATTCGGGCAGGCGGTAGGAGTAGATCCAAGAAACCCAGACCCATCAAACGCCGGCCCAGCTCAGCCGCCAGGGCAGTATCCGTATGGTAGCTGGAATAGGCGTTGTTGCGCCGGAAGGCAATGCCAACCAGCAGGTTGATCCGTTCCTGGATGCGCTGGCGGTCAGCCTCAGAGGGAGAGCGCAGCACCTCAACCGGGAACTCCCGGTTGACCTGGTCGATGACTTCGTTGACCACCACTTCAAGGAGAGCATCGTCGTGAGCGCGTCCGGTCGCCTGCGCCGGATCGTACAGGCTGGAAAGCCCCTTGCCAAAGCCGTTTTCATTCGTAAACATCGTTACCTCTCTACGTGAAGCGGAAATGCGGAATACGCAGCCTGCTCTTGCCGTTGTGCCCATTGCTGCCGTTCTCTCCAGGCGCACTGCCAGGGTAGAGTGGTTCGGCCAGGTTGTGCATGGCTTTGGCCAGGACGTCTACCCTGGTTACGGCCGGGATCTGATTGTCCTGGGCCTGGCTGATGGCCGGAAGGTAAGGAATTACGGCAGCGACCGGAGGCGCCCAGCCGTACCCATTGGAGAGCTCGTCGTGGAATTCACGCGGGGAAATAGTCGAGTGCTCGCTGACCTGGTTGAGCACCAGGTGGATGGCCTCACGCGGGATACGGTGCTCGCCGATCAACCGTTCCAGGAGCAGAACAAGGGAGTGGCGAGTGGCAGTCATATCTGCCAGGGTGCAGCGGGAGATGATGATGGCTGTATTCGCAGCCGCAATCCCCTGCATGCCCCAGGGCTGCTCGCCGGCCGGCAGATCCAGCAGCACCGCGCCGTAGTTGCGCGTCCAGGAGGACATCACCAGCGAGTAGATGCTGGCCGGATCGGATTTGTGAGCCGTGGATATTTCCGCCGCTCTCTGGTAATCGACCGAGTTTTCAGGAGCCAGGATCACGTCCAGGTCTTCGCGGCTCTGGATAGCGGCCGCAAACCCATCCCCCGGCCTGGCAAAGTACTCCATGGCATTGGGGACGTAGCGCAGCCGGAGGTGTGAAACGGCGGCAGGCGGCAGATCGAAAGACATCAAAAGCGTACGCGTATTCCTGCGAAATTTGAGTTCGTAAGCCAGGCTTTCGGCGATGGTGGAACGCCCAGTACCGCCGGTAGCACTCAGGAATGCAATCACGCGTGTACCTGTAAGGGCGGTAGTCGTCCGGGAGAGGTAGGCCTGCTGCAAAGGGGCCGCCGCGGCCAGCCGGGCTCGCTCGGTCATGGCCGCGGCAAACCCGGCCTGGGCGATATCGCCCCAGTTGACCGGGGCGATGTAAACGCCGCGCACCATCGCTGCTTTTTCGAAAGTGCCACGTAGATCGCGCACGGCAGGAGGCAGGACCAGGATCGCCACCCCCTGCCAGACCTGGATCTCCGCCAGCCTCTGGATCAGGGCTTCCGGTCCTGGGGCGATCTCCACCTGCACCACCACCAGGTCAGGCCGCATCTGAGACAGGTTCTGCTCGAAGATAGCCCATTGGGTGGCCGTGGCGCTGATGGAGAAGCGGGCGTCCGAGAGAAAAGGAGGCTGCATCTGGTAAAAGACCGCCTCATTTCCGGGGCCGGCCAGCATAACGGTCACTTTAGGATCTGAAACAGTTGGATCAGTCATTTATTTACCCCCGCTGTTTTTGTTCATGGCATCGTACAGATCCGCCAGGTTGAGGGTCAGGATGTTCGCCTCCTGAAAACCATTGGCCGATTCGAGAGTCAGATACAGGCTGCCGTACTTGCTCAGCGCCACGATCAAGGTGGATGGATTGACCTTGAACCCCGGCACGACTTCCACTGGGGTGGAAGGTACGTCCAACACCACCACACTTCCATCCTGGGCGGCTGAAACCGTGCGGGCGCTGGCAAATAACTGATCCTGGCTGGAGCTGGAAGGCAGCTCTTCGTAACGGAACGACTGCGGCACCATCAGCACCTTCAAGTCGGTGATGGCGATACGTGCCAGGGGCGCTTCAGGCGGGGTAGGGGTTGGCGTCGGGGTAGGCGTAGGAGCCAGTAGGCCAGAAGGAATGTTGGTTGGTGCAGTCAGGAAGGGGGAGTTGACAGCCAGAGGCGGGGCGGCGATGCTGTGGAGCACATCCGGGGACAGCATCCCGATCAGGGTCACCTTTTGCCCTTCACGTAGCAGCCCGGCAATGCCCGAGGCCAGGTCAACCTTGACGGCTATTGCCAAATGGTCTGGCTGTAAGCTAGCAGGGATGCCGGCCTGAGAGGTGTCGCCCAATACCGAGGCAGTAATGTAGTCGCCAGGAGCGCGGCCCACAGCCAGCACCTTATTCTGCAAGTCCTCGATGCGGGTGAAGGCGTCGGCAGGTTTGGCCTGCGAAGGGATCGTGCGCACTTCTAACAGGTCCGCCGTTAGGGGCGTACCCGGGGCGATGGCCACTTTGGCCACCACGACTGTGGTTGGGTTGATCACGCCATTGAGGAGAACAATGACCATCAAGCCGATAACTACGGCCAGTATGATGGGAACCCAAGGAGAACGACGTTTTTCCATAATTCACCTCCATTAAAAGTAACTTTTCCAATATCCGTTCTTCTCATTTTTTTTCGATGAACGGCTACTAATAGGGCCCTAACTTTTCAAGAATTTCCTGATCAGAGGGCTCACTGCCAGGCACCATCAAAGGGTGCACGAGCACCGGTTCCAACTCAGCCACGTCCTCGCTATAACCGAGCTTGGCAATGGCCAACTGGCGGGGGATGCGCGCCAGGTAGCGTTTGTACTCTGTGTTGACTACACCCTTCTCGCTGCGCCCGATATGCGCCATGATCAGGTCGCGGTCGAGGGGGTATTTGGTTTGAAAGAAAAAGCCATTGTTGCAGGAGGAGAGGATCCCAGGCGGAATGGCGCTGACGGTCTGAGCAAGCAGGTGCAGAAAGATCTTGTACTTGCGTCCATCCCGCCAAAAGGTCTGGAAAACCTCGCTGACCTGTTCGTTGTTTCCCGCTGAGGCGTTATTGTCCGCTGCCGCCCCACTCACCCCATTGAGCACTTTGTTGGCCTCCTCGAAAAAGATCTGCATGGGTGGGAATTTGGCCCCGGCCAGGCTCTCACGCCGCCGAACGACACTGTCGAAATACAACACACTGGAGAGTAATGCCAGCAGAGCGGCCTTGGGGTACTCGTCCATCTCCGCGCCGCCCTCAACGATCAGCAGACCCCAGGGATCTTCTTTGGGTCCCAGCAATCCCAGGTCTTCCACCGGCAGGCTCTCCGGCCCTGCGCCATACTGCCAGGCCATCTGGCCTTCGGCGAACTGCTCCACCCGCAGCAGCACCCCTTCCAAGCTGGCCCGGCTGGCCTGATCGCCTTTGGGCAGCGCCGCATAAAAATTCTTCAGCCGCTCGACCCACATGCGCACGTCCGCCTGCTGGCTGCGAAAGACTGCCAGTGCCTGCAGCTCGCCCGGCTTTAGATCAATCAAGGGTTGACCAATGGACACAGTTCCTGGTAAATGGTTCTGCTCACGCCACTCATGAATCACCTCGACCTCCACGCTGTTCTGCAGGCGTCCCCAGGCCGGGTGGTTGAATACCTCCGGATCGGAGGTCAGGATGCCCAAATTCGTATAAACTTGGGTCAGGGCCCGGCGCAGAAATCCGAGCTGCCTGGGACCCATCCGGCCGGCGTTGGCAAAGAGCTCGCTGACCAGGGTGCGGTAACGGCCCGGAATGGATCGGCGAGGGACTTTGAGGATATTCCAGCGCAAAGGCCGGGGCGCGCCGGGGTAGAGCTGGCGGATATCCACCCGTCCCTCCAGGCCAGACCAGTTTAGAGCTCGCCGCCAGCCCTGGCCAAAATCCAGCACTACGCTACGAAAATGCCACTGGCGGGTAGTCTCATAGGCCAGGCGTTCTGCTGCCACGCTCTTTCCAAAACCGGTATCGCCGCAGAAGGCAGTGTGAAAATGGCGATCAAAGCCCAGGCGCAGCGGGGTGTGGGTCAACTGCCCGGTTTCGCTGCTCCACTGCCAGCCGAGTACCACGTCGCCGGACATATCCGGCCGGAAGGCAAAGTCCGGTGTGGACTCCTGAACGGTCAGAGCGGTGCCCTGCTCGAACATACCGGGGGCGGTGTAGGCCGCTAATTGGAGCATGGTCAGGAGGGTCGAGTCCGTGTACCCACTGAGCACTTCAGGCACGGTCTCCACGCGAGTAGAAGGGGTGAACGCCTGGGCATGTTTTCCGATGTAATCGCTTTCCGCATCGGTCAGGTCGCGGGTTTGCACGCCGGTGATCACATCTTCTGTGCCATGAAAGGCTTCTGGGATCAATCCCATCAGAGCCTGCTTACCTTGCTCAGTGCGCGTCATGGCGTAGACATCCGTATAGTAGGCCCCTTCCTTGCTGGCCAGGTTGAGCAAGCCTTGCTGCTGGCGCATTATTTGGGTTACCAAAATGGCCGGATCGAACTGCCACTGGTAGCTGTTGTGAGCCGAGAGTGATGGCGCAATCCCGACCGTCAACCCGGTGGAAGCAGCTTGACCGACAGATTGACCGGTGGATGTTGACTGCATTTGACTGTCACCAGAGCTGGAGGTATTAGCCTGCCCTTTGGTATCTGCCTGACTGGTCGTATCTGCTTGTGAGGTGGTATGGCTGCCAAAAGTCCCTGAGGCTTCCGAATGGGTTGTGGTGGTCACATTCGAAACTGAAGTACCCTGGCTGACAGTATCCGCCTGGCTGTTGGTCACGGCATGACTGGATGTGTCCGAATGGCCGGTCATGCTGGATTCGGAAGCCATGTTGGAAGTAGAATCTGCTGTTCCCCAGCCGACGTTGCCGCCAATCCCTACCCCAGCCGGTTGGATCCCGCCGCGCAAGCCCCAATCAAAGCTGTTCGAGTGGCTGCTGCCGGCTCCCTGGGAGCTAACGTGACCGGAACTGTCGGATGACGCCGTGCCGTTGGTAACCGCCTGGCCTGTTGTGTGCGCAGTACCCTGCGAAACGGACTGTCCGGTGGAATGGGATGTGGAATCGCCCACCGTATGCGACCAGCCGCTTGTATCCGCAGATCCACTGGTGTGGGCGCTGCCATCGGTGTGCGCCTGGCTGTCGGTATGGGCAAGGCCGGTGCTGTGGGCCGTGCCCTGGCTGTCACTATAGCCCTGGGAGGCCGACTGCGCCATCAGACCGGAGAGCAACGCCGGCAGGCTAACCCCAAAGGTGACCCCGCGCACCCCGTTCTGCCAGGCTGCCCAGGTCGAAGTATTTTCGGCAAGGCCGGTTAGCATTTCAGTAATATCCCCCAGGCTGACCGGGGAGGTGAGCACTAGAAATAAGAATTCCTCTTTCAGATCGCTCATGCCGCGGAACAGGATTTCGTTCTGCTGGAGGGTGTACTGCTGAGCCGTTGGGCCGGCTTCGACCAGCGGGTTGTGGACGATGCCCCCGCTGCCGCCGCGGGCGTTTTCACGCGGGTCGGAATGGCCAACGGTGAGTAAGACGTGGTTCATGTCATGGAAGCTCAGGAAGATCCATTCTGCCAGCCGGGCCGTGAGGGGCTGCAAGCGGATCTGGCGGTAGGCTCCGCTCATCGCCCCTTTGAGCGCCGCCAGGCTGCGTCGGGACTGGGCGCAGGCTTCTTCCTGCGTGGACGCAAAGGCCGATACGCCATAGCATTGGACGATCCCGACCGGCGACTGGCGGTTATCGAAAATGCCAGCCGCCAGGTATAAGAAAGTGACTTTCGACCCGTAAAGACCTCGTAAAACGGTGCGCATCTTTTGTAGCAAACCCGGATCGGACCGCGCTTCTAATGGGATAAAGGTAAGCTGCACCAGCCGCACCACGCGATAGCCGGCATACTCACGCCCACCCTCGGACTCGCGCAATCGGTACCACAGGTAATCCAGCTCATCCTGCCCTTCAACAAAGCACACCCCCGATTGTTCCACTTCCAGATCGGAAGGAATTTCAGGTGCATCTCTCAGGCCTGGTTTTAGTCTAGCGGACCAACCTGGGAGCCAATCGCCGATATTACGGATATGTTGAAAGAATCCTCGATTATTCATAGAGCGACCTGAAAGTCATTAATCCATAACCTTTTTTCTGGAAATTTCAGGCGCGCCCATGCCGTGCCTGATCGTGTCATCCAGGAAACTTACTCTTGTTCCTGCATGGGAGGTTTGGAAGACCGTTTTCCGGGCAAGATGTTGATCGTGAGCGACGACCGCCGGCTCTCTTCCATGTGCTGGAAGAAGCGCTCGACGTTTTCCAGGGTCTTCAACGAGGTGAAGATGCCCATGGCCAGCGTCAAAACGGCTGCTGCGCCCATGATTACAACCACGACCGGCAAAGCCAGCTTTCCAAGCGTGTAAACGTCCATTTATCCTCCGTGTGTAAAACCAGCCAACGTATGGGGATTGGTTTCCAACGTGCGGTTTACCGGCCGACGTTGGTGTTACTCGTGGCATCCAAAGGACGCGCAGAGCAACACACACCTGAAAGGAAATGTCTCCACTTCCCATCCAGGCATGTGGCGCTCTGCCAGAGTAACGGATTGAATTCACTTCGAACCTCGCACTCTCAAAGCGCGCAGGAGGTCTTGCGCGCCGGCCAGGGGATTGACGATGGACATCGGGTTGATAAAGATTTGCTGCACCAGCATTGAAAAATAACCCAGGGGAACGACCAGCCACAGCGCCCACAGCAGGATGGTGGTCACGTTGCCGCGCGTGCTGGCAATCACGGTTGCGGCGCTTTCAGAAGAGCCGATCAGGGCAGCCCATTGTTCCGGGGTCAGGTGGGTGGTGTAGCCCAGGTAGATGCGGCTGCCGATCACTGCCAGGGCATACATGGCGATGCCGGCCTTGACAAACCAAAGCAGGGGCTGGCGCTGGACGGCCAGGGTCAGCACCGCGGCCAGCCCGGTGATCCACATGACTGTCCCAATCCAGGGCACCGGCGCGCCCATGTCCCATTGGGCGACCAGCCAGGCAGCCAGCACAATTCCGGTCATGATTTGAGCCGTGCGCGGGGTTGGCCCAATAGGGGCGTTGTCCTCGTGGCGGCCAGGCCGGCTGCCAGCCTGAGCCTGGGCCTGGGCATCCGGCAGCAGGGCGATCACCAGCGCACAGGCCAGGCTGACCCAAGCCGCCGAGTGCGCCGCCAGCCAGTACAGAATGACCAGCACGCCATTGGCCAGGTACACCGGCAGGTCGGTCACCAGGACGCCAAGCTGATCAAGGATGGTCATGGAGCACCTGCCGGTAGTAAGGTGACCAGGGTGACGTAAATCTGGGCTGTGTTCTGAGCAACCAGCACCCTGGGCTGGGTAATCGGGATGGTGACACCCTTCCAGCTGAAACTCGTCCCGGCGGTGTAGACATACATCTTCAGATCGAACGTGCCTGGGTCGGCGAAGGGCACGTTGGCAGCTAAGGCTTTGGCTGAGCAGGTTTGGTCGCCATTGCACCCGCCGTTTGGCTGCGCCGTGCCCGGCACCAGGTTGAAGAGGGGGTGATGAATGTAGGCTTCGTAGTATTTTCCGGCCAGGTCGTTCAGGATCCAGGACTGGCTCTCAGGATTGAGCTGAGCGATGGCTTGGACCGAGGTGATCTTTTCCGGGAGGACTTCAACATGCTTCACGCATCGGATTTTCCCATCCACAACCTGGTAAGCCGGATTGCCCTCCATGGATGGATCCCAGTGGTTACCGTACTTGCTACCCGGACCGGGGCAGCCGCCGCCATTGCCCGATTGGGTGGTTGAGCATGTGGGCGGGTCTTGCACCTGTTCGTACCAGGTCAACACCACCGGCGGGATGCTGACTGAGGCCTGGATATCTGCTCCTCGTTTGGCAGGATCCTGCCCAACCACCAAGGGATGATCCGGGGCGATTTTCTGGACGGCCAACGTAGGCGGGTTTTGAGCAATCGTAGCCGCCGGGCAAAGCGAGGGCTTGGGCAAACAGCTGCCGTCCGGACAGTGAGCCAGCAGGCCGGCGCAGCCCCCCGGGATGTTGGCGCAGTCCGCCACGCCGTTGAGATAGAGCAGAAGGGCGTTCACCAGGAAGCCGCTATCCCACGACATTTTGAACAGCTCACCCAGGAAGTTGAAGTTGATGAAGGACCAGATATTTTCCTTGCCGTCGATGACCGCCTGGAAGAACTGGCGCGGGTCGGTGTAGCCGTGGCTGGCGAGCTGGGCCAGCTGCTCAGGTGTGAGGGAATTTCCGATCAGCAGCATCAGGATCGAGGCCCCGTTGCCCAGCATGCTCTGGGCGTTGTTCAACCCGCTCTCCACCGGATGCATGGCCATGAAAAACAATGTGACCGGGTCCGGCAGGACCAGGATGTTCCCGCTGGGCGTCTGGTATCTGTGGAAAGTGGCATTCTGATGCACCACCATCCCGCCCGGCAGGGTTACATCCATCCAGGAAGCCGGATTACTAGTATTGCCCAGGTCGACCAGCTTGCTCCACTGGATGGTGCCGTCCGGGTTGAGGATTTCCGACCAGGGTGAGCCGCTATCGGCCCGAACTACCGCGACGGGAGCGACCAGGAAGGCAAGAAATGCCATCAGGAACAGGAAGCGCATCGCCTTCATGGCTGACCTGCCTTCTTCCCCAGGGCATTCGCTTCGTCCTCGGTGAGGAAGCGCTCGAACTTCCAGGCCCCATTTTCCTTTGTCACGAGCGCCAGCGCCGGGAAGCTGGTCAAGGGCTGTTTCTGCATTGGCCAGGGCGCTGAAAGCTGGATGCCCAGCTTCCAGACTTGCTGGGGGACGTTGCCGAGTGGGTTGACCTGGTCGACCACTTTTCCCTGCGCCGATACTTGAACTGTGGTGGCCGTTTTGCCTGCTTCAAGCTGGGGCCACATAGCCGGTACGAAAACGTACTGATCCATGGCGCAGCCAGTGCTGGTGCTGACCGCACAAAGCTGGTCAAGCCAGGCTTGCTTCCCCTTCTGGTAATCCACGGTGTAGAAAGCCTGAGCGCCCGACACGGCTGCCGTTTGAGCTGGCTGGTCGGCATCTGTAGTGTTGGATGAGGCAGTGGGAACGGCTTGCTGAACCGCCTCCTGCCCGGGCAGAAAACGCCGGAAGGCGTAGATGCCTAAGCCAGCCACTGCCAGTAAGGTAATGACCAGGAGCCAGAGGAACAAATGCTTTTTTGAGACCGTAATTTCATTCATGCAGAACCTCCTCGACCAGAGCGAATTAAATACTCGACCAGTGCGCATGCCTTCGAGCAGGCGCATCGTGTGATGATTGGACTTCCAACGGTGGCCGGTTGGTCCGGTAGACCCTTCCGGCGGAGGCCATCCCGCACGCGGGCAAGATGGCAGCGTTTCTCAATTCAAGCTGTGGTACAAACCTCCCTTAAGTCGTTACCCCGGTTTGTACCTGGTACAAACCCGGTTTGTACCAGGGGGTTCATACCAGTAGGGAGGGGTTTATACCAGGGAGTTCATACCAGTCTCGCCTCACGAAAATGAACGATTCAGGCGAACATCGAGCCAGATCCCGCCATCTGCAGAGCGTTTACCGGCCTGAAGATCCGTCAGGTTGGTCAAATAGCACTGCCCGGCCTGCTGGCCCAGGCTGAAATTAATCTCACTACGAATGCTGCGCATGCATGAACGGTTGTCGCAGAAGACGTAAAGCTGCCCGCCGCTGGCTTGCTGTGCGTTACGCCACTTGGCCTGGCGCTGCTCGAGATTCTTGTTGGCTTCGACCTCGACCTCAACGTAAAGAGTTTTTCCATTGGGATCGATTGCAAGCAGGTCGGGCTTGAACAGTCTGCCCTCGTGCAGGTGAATATCAGGCGGGAAAGAATTCACCTGGTACTCCGCTTCGCGCAGCACGTCAGCGGCTTGCAGGTTGAGCAGGGTGTGCTCCGGAGAGACGTGCCGGGCAAGAAGCGCATCGAATTCGTTCTGAACCGCATCTGCGCCCGACAGCAGCCAGTAGGCCATCCGGCCATGCTCAGCCAGGCGCACCAGGTCGGGGGTGCGCCCCCCTGCCTTGGCTCCGCTGTTATCCCAGGGGCGAAAGAGCTCGATCAGGTGCAGCCCCTCCAGGCGGTTGAACAGAGCTTGCAGGCTTCCACCCGCTTTGCGGATACCCAATCTCTCTGCCGCTTGCAGTTCAATGAGCGGCCGGCGCGCCAGGCCCGTTTCTCCCAGCAAGCGCAAGACGATGGCATCACGGTCGAATGTTTCCGCTTTGCGCCAGGTAACCATCCAATCCGGTTCGGGCGCACCCTCTTTCCGGGGTATTTCTTCAGAATGGTGTCCGTTTGGCGCAGGTTTTGGTGATTGGACTGCAGAAACCTGCCGGAGTGCGGCGAGCTGATTGTTCAACCCGTCACGTTCGTCTCGCAAGGCCTGCGTTTCCGCAGCCAGGCGGCGGTTTTCTGCTCTCAGTCGATCCATCTCGCTCTGGATGGTCAGGAGTTGGTTTTTTAACGCCTGGAGATCCTCGCCATTGCCGGCCTTTACGTCCTGAGATTTTCGCAAGCGAGAATTGATCTGCTGGTTGATGAGCTGGCTCAACTCGTCGACCTTCAGACTGTCCAAAGGCTGACCGCTTTTCAAACGCCGATCGACCTCTTCTGGAGCGAAAGACTCCAGTAGGGAAACCAGCGCCCGCTGTGCTTGCTGCCAGCGACTCTCAGCCTGTTGGCGCAGCTCGGCCTGCACTCCCAGAAGCTGGCGGAGCTGATCTACGGTGATGTTTTCGCCAGCCATTTGCTTTCCTCCAGGGTCTTCAACTGCTGCCGGGCCTGCGCAAGGCCGTTTTCGGCTGCCGTGCGGTTGGCTTCCTGCGGCAGGCTGACCCACCGCAAAGCCAACCGAGCTGATTCGAGATAGGCAGAGGCCGTGGTAGCCGCCTCTCCCCGCAGCCCGTCCAATGCCGGCGGAGCTGCCTGAACGTCGATCTCCTGGGCAATATGCAGGGCATGTTCGAAGGCAGCCTGCGCTTGCCGGGATTGGGTAAACAGATCGGTGTTTTGTCCTGATAGAAGGGCGGCAATTTCACCATCCAGCAGTTGCATGCCGGTCGTGGCGCTGCTCGTCGCCTGGCGGTAATCTTCCACCGCTTTTACGTCAGGCAGGAGCAGGAGAGGCCGCCCTTGAGCATCACGCGGCGAGGCCAATGCACCGACCACCGTTAGGAATAATGCCAGTGGAAGTAGAAGCCAGCTCAGGGAGAGATGAAGCGTGCGGTCATCCATCGGGTGTCTTCTCCTGGGAGACCACATCCTCCGGAATGGCGACAACCAGGTCGTCCAGTAGCGCAGAGTCATCAGAAACTGCATCTGCCAATCTTCCTCCATCACGATCTTTTCCTTTGTGAGAAGCACGCAGCAGACCGCGCTCGACAAGATCCTGACGGACGCGGGCCCCAGCTTCCCATTCGATGTTGCGTAAGAATTCGACTTCCTCAGCCACAACCTCGAAGACCTGGTTTCCCTTGCCCGTCTTGCGCTGCTGGATGTGACCAATCACACCAAGCCGACTGCCCTTGCGCACATGCCCGTAGACCAGCTCGGCCAGCGGGCCATAGACGCACACACGCACCCCCTTGACCGCCGCCGCTCCAACCACACCCTTGATCATCAGGTACAGACGAAGATATTGGACATCTTTCGAATCCAAATGAAAGTTGTCGTAATAAATATCGCCGGTAATATCGCCTTTGATCCAGGCCAGGTTGTTCCGTGCCACCCAGTACCGCTCCTTTGTTAGAAAAGCTCGTGTGGTTCGTGTATGGTGATTGTAGGAGAAATGGGATGGGAAGGCGATGGACAGGTGTCCCGCGGAGGTGAGGACAAGTGTCCCGTGGAAGTAGGGACATTTGTCCCGAATATTTAGAAGATGCCGTGTGCGAAGTGTTAACTCGAGAAAAAAGATACCGGAGAATTCTCAGGCGGGACGGTGACTCCGGACAAATTCGAAGTCGAATGCCGGTCGATCACAAGTGACGGCGGTAGGGTCGAAAGCGGAAAGCGCAAATATTGACAACACTTCGGGCGGTGGTATGCTTGGGGATATGGTAGGCCGACAATGAAAAAAAGGAAATTCCTGTCCATTGTCGTACGGGTCCTTGGAGAACACTAGTAGTCTGTCAACAAATGGTTGATTGATAAAGGTGCTTCAACTTGATGCGGGCATCCTCAGTGGTAAAGCGCCAATCTACAAGGGTCGATTTCTCTTTGCGTTCCTTCTCTCAGGCCATGACCTCCCGGATCAGGAACTCTTTGGACTCCATCCGACGATCTTCCACTGCCGGCCAAAGATGGAAAATTCGATTTCAGCCATATTCAGCCAACTACCGTGCTTAGGCGGGTAATGAATCCCCAACTTCTCCAAGATGCGCCGGGCTTCGGCGGGGTTAAAGGCTTCATACAATGCCGCCGCCACATGGGTGTTGAGATTATCCAGCACTAAGACAATCACAATCGCCAGGGATACCAGACCTCCACCACCTCTTTCATCAAGTAGGCCCAGTCCTGTTTGGTGCAGTGATCGGTGCCTTTGACCATTCGCTGCCCGGTCAAAGGCTCAGAGAGCATAAACAGGTTGGCGACCTCTTGACGCTCATATTCGTAGTCTTCACGTTCCATCTGACCGGGACCAGCCAGCCCTGTTGGATTTACTTCGCTGATGAGTTGTTTGCTAGTCTCATCCATGTACACCTGCGCGCGGAGGGGATCATATGGGCGCTGATGGACCTCCAGAACGTCTTCCATGTGGGCCAGGAACTCTCCACTTGCTTTGGGCGGAATGAACCATTCAACCTTCAATCAAGGCTTAAGTTGGTTTTTTGGGGGCACGCGGCGCACAAATTCATGCGAGAGACTGTCGACAAACTCCAACTCGACCATCTTTTCGGCCAGCAGACGCAAGGTCCAGCGGGCATATCCTTCCGGCGGCGAGCTGCACACCAGGGCCACCAGATGGGCCTCGGCTGCTCCGTCGATTTTCGGAATATGATGGCGCTCGACAAAGCGTGGTGTCATGGATTGAGCGACGCTTCGAACCCTTCCTCGACAAAGCGACAACGCACCCGCGCGACTGTGGCGGCGCCGACCTCTACGGCGGGGTGTTGCCCGACGGAAATCAGTTTTTGAAGTACCTGACGTGCTTCTTCGGTCAATGTGACGTTATATAACCGTTTCATCCCTGTATCCTCTCAATGAATTTCCCTTTTCAGATGGGGTTTCAGCAATCTGAAAGGTATGTCACCTATCCGTTGACGGACTACTAGTTCTACTGGTTAATTCTTGCGTCTTTCTGTCAACGGCATTTCTTCTTATAACTGTTTTTGGGTTTTGGAAATGACCTTGAAATAACATCTTACTTAAATACTATGTTTTCAACGAAAGGTGCTGTCAATGCAAAGGTGCTTGACAAACAGTAATAATTGTACTATAATTTTATACAGTGATGTTAGCTTTTACACAATAAAAGTTATATAGATTTCTTCTTGCCCGGATAATGCAGTTTGTAAGATATGCTTTGGGAACAGAACCAATGCAAGATGGCTATTGCAGTTAATCGGTTTTCTTGTTATACGGAATCCTCGTCTACTTTGTAGACCATCATGGCCTCAGATGAACTTGCTAATGGTTCTGACAACCGGCAACAGTTTTCGCTGGAATTGCCTGTTTAGATTTATAACCCCCTACCGGTATTCTCATAAAGTACTTACCTCATAATTCAAACGCTTGAACTGGGAATGTTGGAAGGCCTTTTCGCAAAACCATTTCATCAGGCAGCATGAATAATTCCAGACCATTTCGAAAAGGAATTTTGGGATCACGCTCTCGGGGTCCTCCCGTCGTAGCAGCTAAGCTAATCATCTGGACAATGATACATAGGTGAGCAATGGCGAGCTTACTTTCAAATTAGCATATAGGTCGCATTTGATTTTCGTAGAATATTAATGCTTCTTGTCGAACGGAGCGACTCAATAAAACGAGCTTAAGGAGATGATCCTGATGAAGATCACTGAAGTTAAACCTATCCTTGTGCAAGGAGGCCTAAAGAGCTGGACCTTTGTAAAGGTAAGCACCGATGCAGGGATCACCGGCTGGGGAGATGCAACTGAATGGGCCAGACCTGAAGGACACGTCGCAGTTATTGAGGCCGATCTTGCCCCGCAAGTAATCGGTGAAGATCCTTTTAATATTGAAAAGCTCTGGCAAAAAATGTGGATTGCCGGTTATGTTGGGGGAAAAGACTTGAGCCTGGGCATAACTGGTATCGAGACGGCTTTATGGGATATTGTGGGTAAGGCGCTTGGAACCCCTGTCTATAATCTTCTAGGCGGCAAAGTCCATGATAAGCTGAGGTTGTATGCTGATTTCTGCGATGGCAATGGATCCGGCTTTCTTGGTGGAACAAAGTGGAATGTCGGTGAAACCTCATTGGAAGGAATAGCCCGGCATGCACAATGGTTCAAAGACCAAAAATTTACAGCGCTAAAAACTCACCCAGTTGTCACCCGCCCGACTCCTGTAAATCGGTCAGCAACCTTAAAGATGATCACTGCTACTGCGAATAAGATCAGAACGATTCGAGAAGTGGTCGGAGATGATCTTGATATTTGTATGGACATGCATGGGATGCTCGATATGCCCTCTGCGATGGCTTTAGCGAAAGCCCTAGAGCCATACCGAATGATGTTTTTCGAAGATCCACTTAAACAAGACGAACCGGCATCCGCTATTGATTATAAGAGGCTGGCTGAATCTACCTCGACTCCGATTGGCACAGGCGAAAACCTCTACACAGTGTGGGATTTCAGAAACTACTTGGAGGTTGGTGGGCTTGATTTGATGTTGCCTGATATTTGCCATACAGGAATCTTGCAAGCTAAGAAAATCGCAGCTTTAGGGGAAGCCTATCACCTTCCATTGGCTCCTCACAATCCAAACAGCCCACTTTCAACAATCATAAGTGGTCACCTGTGTGCCTCCATTCCCAACTTCCTATGTCTTGAATATTTTCCTCCTGATTGGGAGCCACCGTGGGTCGATAAAGTCATGAGTCCATCCATCTCGTCGTTGGTAAAAGATGGCTACCTGGAATTGCCCTCTGGCCCAGGCTGGGGGGTAGAGGTCGACGAGGAGGAACTTTTACGACACCCCCATATGAATACCTGGCACCACGTTTGGGGTCATGGATATGCAGGACTGGACATTGGGAACAAGGTTTCAACGAGTTAGGAGCAGGAAGGAATAATCGTCTGATGCGACGAACTCGTATAAAAGGCAGATCAAAATTGCCAAGCCGTGTATCGTCCACGGTATGCCGCTCTCCTCCGAATCGACAATTTATTAGGACGGGAGGAGGAGAGCGGCCCTCGAGAAGATGCGGCATCCCAATGGTTTTTAGAAAGACAAGATTACGCGGACTGTTCAGTCTAGGTCAGTAGTTTTTCAATGGAGGAAAAGATGGAAAATCGAAAACCGTATAGACTTACCCGTCGAAAATTCCTGTCAATAGCTGCAATGGGTAGTGCAGCTGCAGCTCTTGAGGCATGTACAGGAAAACTGGCTTCATTACCCCCCACCCCTACTGTGATAAAAGCGGCGGTAACAGGTCCTAGAGTCGGTGGCTCTACAGTCTGGGCAGCAGAAGGAATCCCGCACGGGCTAAATCCCCACACAAACCCAGATCCGATGTCAGTTGCCATGTTTGAGCATTCTTACGAGGGGCTGACGCTATTTGATAATAAAATGAACCTCGTTCCGGGACTTGCGGAGTCCTGGGAGCAGAAGGACGATACAACTGTCGTCTTCCATCTCCGTAAAAACGCTAAATGGCATGACGGTAGCGAATTCACAGCGGACGATGTCAAATATACGTTTGATTGGATCCTAGACGAATCGCATCCTGTGTATTGGCGTGGCAACTTCGACCAAGTGGACCACGTCGAGATCGTCGATAAGAATACGATCAAGTTCATCACCAAGAAGCCGTTCCCCCCCCTCTTGGCAGCACTTGCTTCGTTGAGAAACTCGGCAATCATTAAGCAGGGCAGCGTCGATAAACCGGAGATGAACACGCAGATGAATGGCACAGGTCCATACCGGCAAGTCGAATATGTAGCGGAGAATTATCTAAAGCTGGCAAGGAACAAAGACTGGTGGGGTTCTAGCGGCCCTTACATTGATGATGTTACCTTTAAGATCCTCCAAGATGAAGATACTCGGGTCGCAGGATTGCGGGGTGGAACGCTAGATTATGCCATGCTGACAGCTCAAGGTCAGGAACGTCTGAAGGATGCCCCAGGATTGTCTGTTGTTCAAACTCCGGTTGTCTTCCCGCTTGTCGTTGAGATCAACATGAACCGGAAACCGTTCGATGATGTTCGTGTACGCCAAGCAATGAGTTTGGCGATTGACCGGCAGGAAGTCATCGATAAAGGATTGTCAGGGGCCGGTGCCTTAACAGGACCTATTCCGACGGGATTAGGGAACTATTTTGTGCCCAATGATGAACTGAAGAGCAAGTGGTACAAACCAGATATCGAGAAAGCGAAACAGCTGCTTCAGGAAGCCGGGTACACTCCGGATCGTGAGATCGATTACATGATTGCGCCTTGGAATGACTATTACATTCCTTGCGCCATTGTTGTCGCTGATCAGCTGAAGCGCATAGGCATGAATATCAAAGTTCGCCAGATTGAAACAGGCGTTTTCGACAAGGATGAAAATCCGCCTGTCATCAACTTTGATATTTGCAGCGCAGGCTTCAGTCCGCGGCATGATCCAGATGGTTACTTGTGGCAGCGCTTCCACTCAGACAGCGGCAAGAATGAGTTTGCCAACGGTTATCGAAATGACAAGGTTGACACTCTGCTACTTCAGGCCCGGACGACCCTTGATGCTAATAAACGGAAGGATCTATACGATGAGGCTCAGCGAATCCTCTTGGATGAGGAACCAAATATTTGGCTGGGGGTCATCTCATCAATCGAAGCGGTACGAAGTCGCATTAAGGGCTATACCCCAACCGTGAATCAGCGGCGAGCATGGGGATTAAAGAACGCATGGATCGAAGAAGCTTAGCAGATTGTGATTACTCGAATTAAGCCATAAGCGGTTGGTTGACCTTGACACCATCAACGCAGAATTAAGGGAAGGAAAGTTGGCGAACCGCTTATGGCAAGGTGATGATTAAGCATGGGTAAATATATCGCTCGCCGTTTGTTGCTCATGATTCCTACTTTGTTAGGCATGTCAATCCTCATCTTCGGATTGATGAGACTTGTGCCTGCCGATGCAGTCGATGCCATGCTGGGCAGTGACATCAAGCTGGCTGCGGATGAACGCGAACAACTCCGCAAGATGTTCGGTCTCGATCAGCCATTATATATACAGTACTTCAGTTGGCTCGGTGATGCCGTGCATGGCGACCTTGGTAAGTCCTTTCGAACCTCGGAACCAGTACTTGTATCGATCTCTCACCGCGTAGGGATAACTGCTGAATTGGCAGTCCTCTCAGTTCTCCTATCAGCAGCAGTGGCGATTCCATTGGGGGTGCTCGCTGCGTTAAAGCGGAATGGTTTCACTGATTTGGTAATTCACTTAATCGCTCTCCTTGGGCTTTCGATGCCTTACTTTTGGCTCGCAGCGCTATACCTTCTTATAACATCAGTTTACCTTAAGTGGCAACCACCCATAATCTGGGCAAGCCCACTGAGTGATTTGAAGAGTAATCTCTCTCAAATGATCCTACCAGTGCTTTCACTAAGCGCTGGATTGGTCGCCATTGTGATGCGGATGACGCGATCATCAATACTCGAAGTGCTTGATCAGGATTATATTCGGACCGCTAGAGCCAAGGGGCTACGGGAGAGAGTTGTCATAATCCGCCACGCCCTGAAAAACGCAGCGATACCGATAATTACCGTCATTGGCCTGCAGTTAGGCTCTCTAATTGGTGGAGCAGTGGTGATTGAGCAGATGTTCGGCTTGCCAGGAATTGGCACTTTGATCTTGAATGGTGTATATAACCGTGACTATCCTGTCGTGCAAGGCAGCATATTATTTTTTGCGACGGTATTCGTCTTTGTAAATCTACTAGTTGATCTGTTGTATGCTTATGCTGATCCGAGGATTCGCTATTCCTGATGTAAGAAAAGTGTGCCAGGTACTAGAAAGAATCATCATTTTTCGAAAATATGGTGTGCAAATATGATTGAAAATGAATTAAGTGTAGTTGGCACAATTAATTTGTCTTCTAAAGGCCGGAACCTATTCCTCCAAGTACTCCAGCGCGTTCTTCGGGAACCGAGTGGAGTATTGGGAGCAGCAATTATTCTTTTACTAATCGTTGTCGCCATTCTTGCGCCATATATCTCACCATATGATCCAAACGACCAAATAGCCAAGAGGCTTCAGGCACCGAACCCCCAATATATTTTGGGTACTGATGAATTCGGTCGCGATATTCTAAGTAGACTCATCTTCGGTGCAAGGGTTTCCTTACTCGTCGGAGTCGTTGCCGTGATGATTGCACTCATTATTGGAGGTCCTCTCGGGCTCCTCTCAGGTTATTGGATGGGTACTTTCGATAGCGTGGTGCAGCGTCTAGTCGACATTATGTTGGCAATTCCGAATATTATCCTACTGATCGCGATTGCCGGTGTCGTAGGTCCGGGGTTAACCACAGCGATGATCTCGATTGGAATTGTATATTCTCCGGCTTACACAAGAGTGATCCGAGGACCAACGCTTTCAGTTGTCCACGAACAGTATGTTGAGGCGGCCCGCGCATGTGGCGTCAAACCACTCAGGATCATGTTTAAACATGTTCTTCCCAATGTCTTAGCCCCGATTATTGTGCAAGCGACACTATCCTTCTCGACGGCCATTCTTGCAGAGGCCACAATTTCATTCTTGGGTCTTGGGATTCAACCTCCCGATCCATCTTGGGGTGTTATGCTCGCCAATGGGCGAAAATTTTTAGAACTTGCCCCTTGGCTGACCATTCTTCCGGGTGCTGCAATCATGATCACAGTCCTTGGTTTTAATCTTCTTGGTGACTCGTTGCGAGATGCACTTGATCCAAGGCTTCGGCATCGATGATTCGGTTTCGAATTTAAGGTTACTATCCTTTAGGCTGATAATTACCCAATAAGCCGAGAAGAGAGAATTAAGAGAGCGAGGAATAACTTGCCAACCATTTCACAAGGTCAATTATCAAAAACCAACATGCGGGGGATCTTTGCTATACCACCTACCCCATTTGATCGGTTTGGCGAGATAGATGAACAAGGCTTATTAAAATGTACCCAGTTTTGTCTAGAAGCTGGAGTCCACGGACTGGTCATTCCTGTGTGGGCGAGTGAATTCTTCTCTTTGTCAGATAGTGAGCGCCTGCGGGTCTCTGAGATTGTTGTTGAAATCACTGCCCATCGAGTGCCAGTGGTGATTGCTGTATCAGGATTAGCATCTTCTCATGCAGCTATGTTTTCGCGACATGCGTGTAGGATCGGGGCAGATGCGGTCATCGCATTACCTCCATACTTGCTGAAAGCAGAGCCAGAGGAAATGGTGGAATATTTCCGCGTGATTTCTGGGGAAGCACAACTTCCGGTTTTTATTCAAAATATGATGCCACCTATGGGAACACAACTTTCAGCACAGTTTATGATTCGCCTCGTTCGGGAGATTGATGGTATTGAATATATCAAAGAAGAGACTCTACCAGCGGGTCCTACAATCACAAAACTCTTGGAGTATCAGGAACCACGCCTCAAAGGGGTAATGGGGGGGCAGGCCGGACGATTCCTGATAGAGGAATATCATCGGGGAGCCTGTGGCACGATGCCAGCTTGCGAAGTCGCTGATGTTGACGTTGCAATATGGAATGCGCTGGAAGCTGGTGACGATGAACAGGCTCAGTGTATTCGCCGACATCTGCTTCCTCTCCTAAATATGGAAGGAGTTTATGGTCCTCAATTATGGAAACAGGTGTTGATGCGGCGTGGAATTATTGATTCTGCACAGGTTCGAGGATTTGGCAGTTTTAGCTTGGACCAGCACGATCAATTCGAGTTAGACAAACTATTGTCCGATTTGAACCCCTATTTTACAACTGCAAAAATTTGCGATCTCAAAGAAGCTAAGCAGGTGGAGTAGCTTGATTGCCTAGTTTACTGTACAAATGGAAAGCGCTTCGGAATTGGGCAATTCGCAAAAACATTGAAAACTATAATCATCGTGAGTTGCCAAACGCCCGATTCGTATCTATACGATTATTGAATGTTTGAAAGGAGTGTGAACTATTATTCCCAAGAAAAAAGACGGCCCTAACAGCCGCTATCATGTTCGAGCAGTAGAGCGTTCTTTGGTTCTACTCGAGTTATTCATATCGCATGACGAATTGTCTGTGAAAAAAATTAGTGAATTGAGTGAGCTGGATATTAGCACCGCTTTTCGTATGTTGGTGACACTAGAAGCCTACGGTTTTGTTGAACAAAACCAAAGTACTGGCGAATATCGCCTTGGGGTGACTTGTTTAGAGTTGGGGAGTCGTTTTTTGAAAAACAATGATATTCGCTCTCGTTCTATGGATGCACTTGAAGCGCTGCGAAATAGATTCGGTGAGACTGTGCACCTGGCAGTATTGGATATTGATGAGGTTGTCTACCTTGAAAAAATGCCAGGGTTATACCCGATTGGATTTATGTCGTCACGTGTAGGTGGACGTTCTCCGGCGCATTGCACCGGGGTTGGGAAAGTGTTGTTAGCCTTTTTATCAGAAGAAGAACTGGAGAAATGTTTCTCACAAAAAAGTCTGCAACGTTTCACAACGTCGACAATAACAGAATGGGACGCACTCCTCTTTGAGCTTCGGCATATCCGAGAGCAAGGTTTTGCCTTGGATCGAGAAGAACACGAAATTGGTGTCACTTGTGTGGCTGTCCCAATATTCAATCATAAAGGAATCGCTGCAGCTATTAGTGTTTCTGGTCCAGTCGGACGGCTGGAGGAGCATATCAAGAAGAAAAACCTGATAGAGGAATTAAAGCATGCCGCTGACGAGATTTCCACTAATATTGGTGGAAAACAACTCTTGAATTAACAAATGGAGATCGAAACCAGGTGGAGCAAGGCTGTTGTTTCAATAAGGTTTGATGGGTAACAAATACTCATCGCAAGAGGCGAGGATTAAAGGAGGAGAGCTATGGCCGATGTTGTAACTTTTGGAGAGACAATGATCCGTTTTGCACCACCTGACTTCGAGCATTTGGAACAAGCCTCGACAATGAAAGTCAACGTCGGTGGGTCTGAGCTGACTGTTGCTGCGGGAATATCGAGATTGGGAATTTCTACCGAATGGATTAGCAGGTTGCCCAATAATCCCCTGGGGCGTATGGCAGTGAACAAAGCCCGGGAGTTTGGGGTGGAGACGAAGCACATCGTACTGACCAATGACGATCGGATGGGCTTGTACTTTGTAGAATATGGTGCTTCACCTCGACCGAGTAGTGTTTTATACGATCGCACGAATTCTGCGATTAGTCGGATTCAACCGGGTGAAATCGACTGGAAACAAGCCCTCAAAAATACCCGATGGTTCCACACCAGTGGGATCACGCCAGCCCTGAGTGATAATGCTGCAGCTGCAACCGCCGAAGGGCTACGAGCGGCCAAGGTAGAAGGTTGCACAGTTAGTTATGATCTAAATTATCGTGCAAAATTATGGTCCCAGGAAAAAGCGCGTAATGTGCAAGAGCCCTTTATGGAATGCGTCGACATTCTAATCACGACCGAAGAAGATATTGAGCGCGTTTTCGGAATTAAAGGTATGAACTATAAAGAATCTGCTGCTAAATTGGCTGATCGCTACCACCTCAAAGTAGTGACAATCACATTGCGAGGGACACCTTCCGTATGGCATAACACATGGAGCTCGTTCGCTTATTCGGATGGGTGCTATTTTGAGGATATGACCTATGAAATCGAAGTTGTGGACCGGCTCGGTGGGGGAGATAATTATTCCGCAGGGTTTATCTACGGTTACATGACGAAAGGAATCGAGTGGGCTGTACGTTTCGGAAACGCATTCACGGCGCTAAAGCACACATCTTGGAGTGACTTTAACTGGTCGACTCTAGAAGAAACAGAAGCCTTGCTCAAAGGTGCAAATCTGAGAATTACTCGTTGAGGAGACGATCATGCAAAAAGATCAACAAATTAAAACCATTGAAACAGCAGGTTTGATTGCCATTGTCCGATTTAATCGTTCGGAAGAAATCATAAAAGTCGTACGGGCGATTAATGAGGGCGGGGTTAAAGTAATTGAAATTACAATGACAACACCGAATGCTCTCAACCTCATCGAAGCTGCATCACAGGAGCTGAATCAGCAAGTTCTATTAGGCGCTGGAACAGTGCTCGATCCGGAGACCGCACGAGCTGCTATTATAGCTGGGGCCGAGTTTATTGTTGCCCCAACACTCAACGTGCAAGTAATCGAAGTGTGTCATCGCTACAATAAAGTGGTCATCCCTGGAGCGTTTACGCCAACTGAAATTCTAACCGCCTGGGAATATGGAGCGGACTTTGTAAAACTATTTCCGGCGGAGCTGGGTGGGCCAGCCTTAATTAAATCGATTCTTGCCCCTCTACCGCAGATCAAGTTGATCCCTGTTGGCGGAGTCTCTCTAAACAATATAAAGGATTACTTTCATGCAGGAGCTGCCGCCGTTGCTGTCGGAAGCAAACTGGTTGATAAGAAGGCTGTCTCCGAACAGCGTTTCGCCGATTTAACAGAGTTGGCACGTCAATACGTCGCGGCGGTTGGATTGAGGCATCCATCCATTATGCTAGAGGCATAGATGATAGAGCGGCATGTCTCCTTTCAGGTTCTCGTGGGCAATGAGGTGGATTTCGAAAATTTCATCGAAGCAGCCTACGCTCCGGCGATGGAACGTCAACCAGGATTTCGGGGATTGAGTTTGCTGAAGCAAGAGGACGCAACAGATACTTATCAGATGGTTATTCGATTTGAACAGAGTGAAGATGCCGCAAATTGGCGTGCCAGTGAAGAACACAAATTATTATCTCCTCAGCTCAAAGCGTTCCATTCCGGATCTGATCTTACGGTGTATACAGTAATTAGTTCTCGGGGAGAATTGGCAATAATCTAGAAAGGCAAGGGAGAAGCATGAATACTAAAACAATCATCCGGGAAGGATTCATTCCATTTAGACAATACAAACTTTGGTATCGGAGCATTGCCACAGACGTTGTGGAGACAAAACTACCGATATTGTGTCTCCATGGAGGACCAGGGATTCCTTCAGATTATTTGGAACCTCTGGAAGGCATGGCAGAGAATGGACATCAGGTCATCCGATTTGACCAACTTGGATGCGGAAATTCGGATCAACCTAACAACCCGTCGATGTGGAAAATTCCGCTCTTTGTAGAGCAGGTTGCTACGGTACGTCAGTTTTTGAATCTCGACGAGATCCATTTGCTCGGACAGTCTTGGGGCGGTATGCTGGCAATGGAATATACCCTAACTCAGCCTGCTGGACTTGCCAGCCTCATTCTTGCTAGTTCTTTAGCTAGCATACCTCAATGGATGAAAGAAGCGAATCGACTACGAAATGAATTGCCCATTGGAATTCAGAGGACGCTTGAACAACACGAAAGTGAAGGGACAACCACCTCGCTTGCTTACCAGGATGCAATGCTTGTCTACTATCATCGCCATATTTGTCGCTTGAATCCCTGGCCTGACTGCGTTGAGCGTGCATTTGCAAAACTTTCAAAGAATCCCGAGGTCTACAATACTATGTGGGGACCGAGCGAGTTTTACGCAAGTGGCACACTGAGAAAGTGGGATATCACTAGCCGTTTGGGTGAGATTCGTGTTCCTACCCTTGTGACCTCCGGGCGTTACGACGAGGCGACTCCGGAGGTAGCACAAACCTTAACCCAAGGAATCCCTGGATCAGTTGGAATAGTGCTGGAAGATGGATCGCATTTCGTTCATGTCGAAAAACCAAAACAATACCTGGATATACTAAACAATTTTATAGCGGGTGTGGAAAGCCAACGATTATTGTCAATGCGAGCTCAATGAGCGCAGCTAATTGAAGAGGAAGTTCTCAGTTACGACGCGACTGCCGAATTGATAATCACTGCGAATTTGACATAATGCTCTTTTGACTACCCATGCGAAACCTGTAGGGTGGAAATCCCAATACCGATTTGCCCCCCAGAAATATGCAGAAGTTCGATTCCGCATCCCTTTGAAGTGCCAGATATGGAGCGTTGGCTCAATTCACCGGCAAAGTGGATTTATAGAGAGATATATATCGGTGAACCATAAGAATAATCGTATTGTGGATTTTTGAAACGGGAACGGGTGAATCTTCTCATCCTGCATTATCCTGCCCTGTAGAGGTGAATCCCAATGGGTGTGTTGCTTGAAGTAATAAACCTAACAACTGAGTTTCATACTCAAGACGGCATTGTGCATGCTGTTAATGGTGTATCTTTTAGCGTGAACGAAGGGGAAACTTTGGGACTTGTTGGGGAATCTGGTTGTGGAAAAAGTGTGTCTGTACTATCGGTCATTCGTTTGATTCCCCAACCTTTAGGAAAAATCGTACAAGGGCAAATTCTATTTCAGGGAAGCGACCTGCTCCAGGCAAACGAAGAAGAGATGCGTTCTGTACGAGGCAACAAGATTGCCATGGTCTTTCAGGATCCAATGACCTCGCTAAATCCAGTACTTACGATTGGCACTCAAATGGGTGAGACATTAGAACTGCATCTGGGAATGACGAAGCGCCATGCTCGTAAGCGGTCGATTGAGTTGTTGAAGATGGTTGGGATACCCGACGCAGAAAGCCACTTAGGTGATTATCCTCATCAGTTTTCTGGTGGAATGCGGCAGCGTGTGATGATCGCCATGGCAGTATCATGCTCGCCTCGATTGCTTATTGCTGACGAGCCTACAACTGCTTTGGATGTTACGATCCAGGCTCAAATCCTCGATATTGTCAAACAATTAAAACGAGAATTAGGAACGGCAATTATCTGGATTACACACGACCTGGGAGTGATTGCAGGTCTTGCCGATCGCATTAATGTAATGTATGCCGGTTTTGTAATTGAGAGTGCACCGGTAAAAAGAGTTTTTGCTACTCCCTCTCATCCTTATACATTGGGCCTATTAGGCTCAATTCCTCGATTGGACGCTGCGAACAAATCTACATTGACACCGATTGAAGGGGTAACGCCAGATCTACTTCTCATGCCTAAAGGGTGTCCATTCAATAATCGATGTAGATTCCGCACGGACCGCTGTTTACTGGAAAACCCTCCGCTAGAGTCAATTTCATTGCACCATTTAGTGGCATGTTGGAACTGGCAGAATGTTCAAAATCAACGCGCCTGATCTTTTCCAATCGAGAATGGTTATATGACACCCTCTGCGCGACAACTTAAAATTTCTCAGTCCCTTTTGAACTGTTTTACTCAATGAGTAGAGGAATTATCAAATGGAAAATAGTTCCGATCATTCACTTATCCAGGTTCGAGGTTTAAAGAAGTACTTCCCGATCAGACATGGCATTATTTTTCAATCCAAAGCTGCTGATGTTAAGGCTGTCGACGGCCTTGATTTTTGTATTGAACAAGGTGAAACCTTAGGATTGGTTGGTGAGTCGGGTTGTGGAAAATCAACCACTGGTCGCACAATATTGCAATTGCATCGTCCCACCTCTGGTGATGTTCTATTCAAAGGTCAGAGTCTAGTCAGTATCCAGGGGGAAGAGTTACGCAAACTTCGCAGGAACATGCAGATAATATTCCAGGATCCCTACGCTTCACTAAATCCTCGCATGATGGTTGGCGACATCGTAGGCGAGCCATTGGAAGTACACAATCTTATTCAAGGGGAAGAAAAGCGAGAGCGGATCCAAGAATTGTTTCAAATTGTCGGTTTGAATCCCAATTTCATTTATCGTTTTCCCCATGAGTTTTCGGGTGGGCAGCGTCAACGTGTCGGGATAGCTCGGGCGCTGGCTGTGAATCCCGATTTTATCGTCTGTGATGAACCGATTAGCGCCCTGGATGTTTCAATTCAAGCTCAGATCATCAATCTATTAGAAGAGCTTCAACAGAAATATCATCTTACATACTTATTTATCGCTCATGATCTTTCTGTTGTCAGGCATATCTCAGATCGGATTGCGGTCATGTATCTCGGCAAGATTGTCGAGCTCACGGATCGTAACGGTTTGTACGATAATCCCCTTCATCCGTACACCAAAGCATTGCTTTCTGCAGTCCCGATTCCGGATCCAATCGTCGAAGAAAAACGAGTACGCATAGTTTTGGTAGGTGATGTGCCCAGCCCGGTAAATCCTCCAGACGGTTGCCATTTCCATACTCGCTGTCCACTGGCAATTAAGGTATGTAAAGAGGTAGAACCCGCATACCGCGACGTAGGGGACCATCACTGGGTCAGCTGCCATCTTGCTTGAGTTTTGCGGTAATTCGCCGAAGTCTACGTCATATATACCATTTTTGAATTTGAAGGATCTACGGAATGAATGGCACAAGCTTATCTTAGTGTTGTATAAAGACTTTGCTATCATTCCAACCGTTGGAATGACAATGGTCGTTTAACTTCAGGTTCGGATTATCAACCCCATAATCTCATTAACCGGCAATTACTTCAACTGCGCCGCCGTCCTCGTTTACTAAACGATCGGGATTACAATTTTTTCACCATGCGAGAGTGAGAGCCGTTCAGTTTCGATTCGATATTCGCTTTACGTTATAGCGCATTCCGATGAAATCGGCCACCGATTCCGATTGATGTCGACCACCCGTGAGCGAAGCAGAACTGGTAAGACGATTATAAATCAGGTGGCCGACATAGATAGAGGAGAACGGAGACGTCTTTGAGAATCTCCGGTTAAAGGGAGGCGATAGGCATTGTTGACCAGCCTATCGAGGATGGCATCGGCAAGGGTAGGATCAGGAATGCGCTCGTGATAAGCCTCGACGGGGACCTGGGTGATCACCATCGTAGAAGAATGGCCATAGCGATCATCGAGGATATCGAGCAGGTCTTGCGATTGAGCGAGAGATAAAGCATCGCGCATCCAGTCGTCAAAGATAATCAAATCAAACTGGGTCAGGGCTGCCAGCAGCTTGGGGTAAGAACCATCGGCATGGGTCAACCTCAAATCCTGAAGGAAACGGGGCGTTCTGAAATAGCGCACGGAGAAGTTGTTCCGACAGGCTGCATGGCCCATCGCACAGCCGAGAAAAGTTTTCCCAGCTCCGGTCGGGCCCGAGATAATCAAATTCAAATGGTTGGTAATCCAGGCGCCATGGGATAACTCCAAGACCTGATGACGGTCAACTCCACGGGCGGGAGAGAAGTCAAAATCTTCCAGGGTCGCCACCGTGTGAAAATGGGCTTTTTTCAAGTAACGGCCCAAGCGGCCATTATCACGCTGGAGAACTTCCAGATCGACCAGGATCGAAAGCCGCTCTTCAAAAGATAGTTCCGCAAATTTAGGATTGGTGATTTGTTCCTCAATTCCTTTGCGAAAAGCGGGTAAGCGCAGCAGCGTCAATTTGTCCATGAGAGGTTGTAACAACATCTTGAGTTTTCCTTTAGTTGTAATAATCTTTGCCGCGAATATTGGTATGAGGCGGCAGTAGGGAAGGCTGCGACACCTCTTCTGGACTGGATAAGCGGTCGATCTGGTTGACCAGGATATTCTTTATCCCGCGATAGCTGTGGATCTCATTGGCCAGAGCATAATGACAGACGGCTTCCAGTCTGCCGGGAGTATGTTTTGTAGCAAAGCTCAGGATGCCCAAACAAGAACGATACGCCTGCTCTGGATGCTGTCTTGAATTCAATTCCATTTGGACGATTTTGGCCGTCTCCGGGCCAATTTTCTCGGCCCAGTGGATAAAACGTTCGGGAGACCATTCACTGTAGAACTGGTGATCGGCAGGCATGTGTTCTTTGATGGTGGAATGCCCCCCTTTGGCATGTGTGCGCGGATGCAGGGCGACTTGCTTGCCGTCACAAAAGATTACGAGCGTCTTTTCGGCTGCCCGGATCATGACATCCGCAGGATACAGATGGCTGGGAACAGAATAGTAGTGGTCATCGTATTCGACATGGTAATCGATACTGATTTTGGCTTTCTTCCACAAGGCAAATTCGTAGGGAGTGGCTGGCAGGGGTTTCAAGGCGGGTTGATCCACCTGTTCGAATAATTCCCGGCGGCTTTTCCCCAAATGTTCCATTTTTCGGTGATTGAGATCTTCCAGCAGTTCTCGGATCGCTTGATTGAGCTCCAACAGGCTGAAAAACTTCCGGTTGCGCAGCCGGGCAAGGATCCAGCGTTCTACATTTTGAACGCCTACCTCTGCTTTAGCTTTGTCACGAGGTCGATACGACCTGGCCGGAATGACAGCCACACCATAATGCTCTGCCATTTCCCGGTAAGTCGGATTGATTTCCGGATCATATCGACTGGGATGACTGACAGCGGCCTTAAGATTGTCGGGAACGACGATTTCAGTGACCCCGCCGAAAAACAACCAGGCGCGCACATGCCCGCCCGTCCAATTGGGCAGGTCTTGATGCCATTGCGCTTCCGCATAGGTATAACTGGAAGCACCCAGCACCGCTACAAAGATTTCAGCCTCCTGGATTTCTCCGGTTGCTGGAATGACCACCGCAACTGTCTGTCCGGTGTAATCCACAAACATCTTTTCGCCTGCTTTGTGATCCAGGCGCATGGTGGGCTTAATCTTCCCCGCCCAGTCCCGATATAACTGGCAATATTGGCTGTACCCGTACCCTTGGGGATATTTTTCCAGATATTCCACCCACAATAAGCGCAGGGTGACGCCTTTTTTCTTCAGTTCCAGGTGGGCTGTTTCCCAATCTGGCACAACCGTGGTCTTTGGTTGGGGCGGTTGGGTGGTGGAATACAAAAGTTCTTCTATTTGGGTATCACTCTGCGTCTCAGGCAGCGGCCACTTCAGATCGGCGGCTTCAGCTCGCCTGACGTAATCTGCCACAGTACTTCGGGCAATGCAGCAGCTGCGGGCAATGGCCCGCTCGCTGAGACGGCACTCCCATTTCAAACGCAATATCTCTCGGGTTTTCCGCACACTTGCACCGCACCCCTGGCACCGCCCGCCAGGGCAGGTGTGCGTTTGGTGCAGTGCAGGTGTGGTTAACCTTTCTTGTGGCATCTTTGCTCCTCGTTTTTGGAGTTAAATTTGCCATACTTTCTAAGGATTAACCAGTTCTGCTTCGCTTCCCCCGCTCAAGATTCCGATCGATGTCGGCCACTGATTCTGATTAGTTTTGAAAAGTGGCCGACATGCTCCGGAATCGGTGGCCGACATCGTTCGGAATCACTGGCCGACATGCTCCGGATTACGCACGTTATTTAACAATGTCACATTAAGTTTGAGCATTTGCAATGCGCTGCTTACTCAAGCGGCTGGTGGTGGAACGGGAGCGATTGACAAGATGCTTGATAATAAGAGCTTGAGCTTCTTCGGGAGAGTTGCAGAAGGGGCATGACTGCTCGCATCATCTCGCGGACATTGGCTGTCGAGAGCGCGGGCAAAGCTTCGAGTTCCAACTGTTGAGCCAATTCGGGTTCATGGTGGCAGTCCTTGGCCCAATCGAGCTTGGTGGTGGCGATGAACCACAAGACGCAGGCGGTCAGTGCAATGTGATGCTCCAAAATCAGGTGTTTTTGAGCCCGAAATTCATCGGCGCCGACTTCATCTTTACTATCCTGGATCACCGGTGTTATATTTGGTGGAAAGACGGGCAACTAAAGTTGAAGGATTATTGGCTAAAGCTAAACAAGAGAACCGCCAATCCCTTAAAGCAGACGAAATAAAATCGCTTATTGATAACAAGGGTAGAATGGCAATGGGTAGATTAAGAGGTGATTGTGTTGCCACAAATTTGGTTTTTTCATCTTTAGCCATCCAAGACGAAGTAGCAATAGCCATAATTGACGATGGACTACGAACAAATCAGATGACGCTAGTTAAAATAAATATTAAATGGTTGATAGCTGGAAATAAATTTTTATCGGTTCACCCGTAGATGCCCCACTGTAAATAGCAAGACTCAATCAAGGTTGATGCCATAATCTTCTTATTTACGAAAGGCTAAATGTTTTTTTACTTGACTCGCTCATCCAGCCAGCGGACAAGTTCCAACCAGGTATATTGCTTTTTCCACCCATTTTCACGTAAATAATTGCGTATTTTTTCCCATTGGTCAGGGATTTCTACGATCATGGATTTCCTTCCCGACTGCTCCAACCAGGTTCCTGCCTTATTGAGCATTGCCGGGATGAAATCCAGGCAATCTTCTGCAATAATAGGCTGAATCAACAACCCTTTTTGCTGCCGACCCTGGAAGCCCGAACACAAAAAACCGATTGTTTCTCCGGATACATCCACTGCTTTGATCCACCTGGCATACCTGGCAAAGCTGGCATACATACTTTGCCACCCAGACAAAAAATACTGGGTTTCAGCGCTGCCTTTGACGCTCAGGACAGAACGAGGAGTGGTCTTCCTCTCGATTTCTTGGAATAATGCCCTATCTGAACGGTTGATTTCTCGGGCCGATATCGACGGCATGCTTGAGTCAATAGGTTTGGGTAAAGGTAAGGCATGTTCATAAACGGAATACTGATTGAACACTTCAAAATTCTGTTTCCTCAAGTTTTGGAGAGAGGCCTTATTTGTTTCCAAAACCTGCGCCATGGCAAAAGGGAAACCTCGCTCGGTCATTCGTTCCAGGCGGCGGACAAGAAGCGCCTGCCCGATACCCTGTCGCCTGTATTCAGGATCGACCATCAAATTGGTGATCGACATCCGGTTGTTGCGACCAACGTACATTCCCCCACCAACCACTTTTCCATCTTTTTCGGCGACAAACCCTTCCCATTTGATCCCAATCAAGGCGGTCAACAACCGGTACGGGATCATTTTCCATCGAAAAATCCTTCGGGTTTCTTGTTCGAAATCTTCAGGAGTAATCCCTGACGCTAAGGTTTCCTCTGCGAAGGATAATTTCGAGATGCGGATGAAGTCATCCACATCGGAATATTTGAAATTCCTTATTTTCAGGTCGTTCATTCCGGCTCTCGCAATGAATTGAGGCGAACTTGCCTCAATTATACAGATTCTGCTATCTTCAATTTTACTGAAACTGTCGTCCCATTGCCTGGCTCTGAGGTTATGTTCAATTTGGCACCGATCATTGTGGCTCTTTCTTTCATATTGAGGAACCCAAAATGTACTCCATCCACCTGTCCCTGGCCATCGCTCGAAAGCCCTATGCCATCGTCTTCAATCGTGAGTTCCAGGATACCGTCGTCCTTTCGTGCAGATACAATCACCTGGTCTGCCTGAGAATGTTTCAGTACGTTGAATAGCGATTCTTGAACGATCCTATAAACAGAAGTGGCCTGTTCATCAGGCAGCTTGATCTCCTCTTTGAGGCTATTTCGCCAATGGATTAAGAGATCTTCTCCGGCTATTTTCTTCATATCATTGATCATGTCATTGAGTGCGTTCAACAGTCCCTGGTCCAACAAGCTGGGCCGCTGTGCTTTAATGGTTTGCCTTAGCATCGTAATCGCCCCGTCTACAAGGTTAGAAACCTCCGGGTCCAATTGGTTTAAACGTTGCTTTACCAAGAAAAGGTTCTGCAACACCGAGTCGTGCAAATCACGAGCAACCTTTTTTCGTTGTTCTTCATCCGAGCGCACCAATTGTTGGGTTAAACCCCTGAGCGCTTCGACAAGAATGATGTTCGAAATGGATAATGCCGCCTGCTGTCCCACCGTTCCCACGATTTGGAGATCCTGGTTCGAATATATATCCCCTACCGTGCGGTCTCCTAAAATTAGGACGCCATATAAGGTGTCGCGATAAAAGATGGGTACAAAGAGTTGGGCCCAATTAAATCGCATCCAGCGCTCATCGATACCAGGGCTTGCCAAACTCCATAAATTTTGGGCGAGAATTGGCTTTTGGTTTGCGGACAATAACCCACATACCGCATCAGTCTGCGGAATGGAAAAGGTACCATCATCGGATCGCTGGAGCTCCAGGGTATTCCCTTCCAACAGCAAAAGGGCGCTCTTCTCAATCTTCATTTCTGCTGGAAGTTCGCGGATCAACAAGTTAATGAAGGCAGGCCGATCAATGGTTTGCGCCAGACGGTTCGATAAATCGGAGGTGACAGAAGTATAGTCATAATAGCCTCCATATAATATTCGGTCCACCTGGATTTGAATCTTTTTCTGAAAGATGGTGGATGGAAGAGTAACCAGTACGCAGAAAATGCTTCCCGCAATCGCTACCTGAGAAGGCAGCTTGAATGGGATAGATATCAAACTCAATACGGTCATCGAAGTAAACAAGATGCCCAGAGTCATGATAAATAGGACAATAGACCGATTAATAATGAAATCAATTTTCAACAGCTTGCGCTGGTAGATGACATATCCATAAGCAATTGGAACCAATATCATGAAGAGGAGACTGATATTCTTGGGAACCAGGACGAATCCACTGTTGCGACCAAATACCAGGTCCGGTAATTCGCTAAACAAGAAAAAGGGGAGAAAACCGGTCAGGGTTCCCAGGAAAATAATCCCGGTCTGCCTCTTGACATCTTTATCCTGAATGAAAAAGCGGTTTTTCAACAATAAACCAATGCTTGCCAGGCAGGAAAGGTAGAACGGGTAGTTTATTGCCTGGGCGGTAATGGTTGTTCGCGGGTATTCTTGATGGATCCCCAGGTATGTTTGCTGGGCGAGATAGGAGGTTGCTAATACCAGGGATAAACCGAATAATCCCCATAGGATGAAATTGCGGATGCGGTTCGAAAAGGTGGGAACAGGAAAATACAGGTGGGCGGCGGTGGTAATGAAGATTGAAGCAGAAAACATAAGCATCGTCCACTCTGGCGCTAACCAAACGCAACCGATATACCCCGGCCCTGTGGTCGTAATCGCGACGCCCGCCAATACCCAGACGATCGCCACCAAGCGGGCTCGAATATCGGCGGGGCGAGAAAAGAACAAGAGAATCAACCCTAACGCGTAGATCAAAAGGGAGAGCAGTTCAATCGGGATAATATTGACCAGGTAGTCGAGGTGATCTGCATAACTACCGACATGAAGGGGAATGGTGAGGGTCTGATGACCACGCTGGACTACATACACTTCAACGTCCCCAGGCTTTTTGGGCAGATGGACAGGGTTATTTAAATTCTTGATCGCGCGCCCGTCAATCGTGACGACGATATCCCCCACCTGAAGCCCTGCCTTCACGCCGGGTCCGCCCGGATTAAGGTTGCGAATGATGGCAGTATTCAGAGCTTGATCGTCATAATCCAACCAAACCCCGGTAACCGGCACATAGACATAATACGCTGCATTATAAAAAACGATCAGGCTGAAAGTTAATAAGGTGAAGATCGCTTGAAAACCGGTTCCTTTTACAAAGGTGAGGATTTTAGGATAACTCGGTTTTGACGTCATGTTCATCGATCACCTCATTGGGAACTGAGGGGATTTGTTCCAGGAGAAGGGAGGGGATCTTTTCCAAGATGGTGACTTCTCGGGATCGGCCAAGAGGGCCAAGGCTGTCCAGGGCGCGGGACTTCCATTGGATTAAGAGCGATGATAAGGCATCGATCACGCCTGTCTTTTGTAACAAATCGCTCCATTCAGCTTGAGAACTTACCTGGGGGAAAACAATATTTTCTTCCCCGACCATCATTAAATATAAGAGCAGGGGTAAGGTAACCTCCCAATGGATAGCCTCTTGCGAATGGTTGAAGGCATCCCGGCAGTCATCTAAAAGTTGAAGGATCACCCCAAGGGCGGTCCCATAATCCGCCAATGCATCGGCGATTATTCCATCAGATCTACCCGCCGCAGCGCCAGCCTCGGTAGCTGCTCGGAACACGCTGCCCGATTTAAGTATGACAATTTCCCAATAATTATGTAGATATTCTTCGACCGGTAAACAGTTTTGCATCAAATCCCGGTGCTGTCCGTGGGCAGCATCAAAACCATAACCGGAGAAAATCCCGACAATTTGACTCGCTGTGCCGGCGTCCTGGACTGAGGTTAGCGTATGAAAGGCGGTAAATATAAGGCTTGTCGCCAGATTTGTTGCTACCTGGGGAGAAGATAAAATGCGATCTTGCATTAATTCTCTATCCTCGACATTATCCAATACTTCCGAAGCAAGAAAAAGAGAAACCCAGGCAGAGGCCAGAAGAATACCATCCTCTGCGGAACCACCCGCAGCCTGGCAGGCAATCACCGGCAGTGCAATTTGCCAGGCGGGCATATTTTGAATACGGTGCTCCAGTAATTGGTTGTAATCCGAAAATGTCGACGATAGCTCGGTGGACCGAATTTTATGGATCACGGGATCAGAGTATTCGTGGAGTAACGGGTCCCATTCGAGATTATTCATGAGGATTTCCCCTTAAAAATCAAGAGGCTCGCCTACCATTTGGTTTATACCCCCCGATTTGTACATACAATAGGAACACGAACAATCAGGTATATGCCTGTTTACCAGATTGGATGAAATCACGAAGACCCCAAGAGGGTCGACGATCCGATTAATCCACCAACTGTAGATTACCAGCTACATTTTACCGGAGTGGCCGAGACTAGATTAACCACGGTGAGTGAAACAAGCACAGCCGATGAGGATGCAAGAGTTTGCATCACTCGCTTGTCTTTCACTACCTTCTTGCACGATAGGCTGCAAGCCTTTGCCAATTCTGAAACCTTATTTTTATCCATATTCCCTCCTGCTACAGGTAAAATATTTTTACAAGAAAGGCCTCTTGTAACGAATATTATTCATTGTAGATAATTTATATCGAGTTACAAAGGGACACATATCCCGTCCAATACGGGACAAATGTCCCGCGGATTTTCCATCTGGCCCCGATATCCTAATGTCTCGGAATCAAGCCTAATTCACGCGCCTTATTAATGGCAGCAACGCGGGGAGAAAACCCCTCGGCTTTGTCCACAGCCAGTTTGTCGCAGATGATCACGAGAACGTTCCGTACCCTTTTTTCGGTTACCCCCAGATTGCTCGCAATAATATCGGTAGCCAAACCCTGGGAAAGTAGATGAAGCACCGATAGTTCCCTTGGTGTCAGCTTGTCTATATCATATTCCACGAATTTGTCGGCCACCCCAGGCGAGAAAAACTTGCGGCCCATGCAAAGTGCCCGAATCGCTTGTGGGATGTTTAGCGAGAAATCATCGGACTTGAGCATGTACCCGCTGGCTCCCGCTTTAACCAGTTCGCGCACCCAAAGACCGTCATCGTAACCGGTCAATACCAAGATTTTCACGTTTGGGAACTGTTCGTGGAGGGTTCTTACAGAAGAAATCGGATTAAAGGAATCCCCTGACATTCCTAAATCGACGATGGCAATGTCGGGATTATGGTCTTTGACCAAATTTAGCAATTGCGATCCGTGGTTGGATGTGGCTACCAACTGGATATCCGAATACTCATTAAGCAGGTCGGAAAGAGCCCTTAGGATCAGGTGATGATCGTCAACGGCAATTACCCGGATCGTCATATGCACCTCAACTTCATCAGCGGTAAATACTGAGAAAGGGAGTTCAACTGGGCAGCCATAGAACTATTGCTTCGTATGATTATTACTATTAGGAGGAGCGATCATATTCTTGAGTTCAAATACCCCCCGTCGGTGTCATCCCGGATAAATGCAATTCTATTTTACCCATAATATCATATTTTGGATAATTGGCAATGACCAACAATAGGCATTGTGAGGCAAGGTTTTGCTTTTGAAGACCTCTTATTCGCCAATCACAGGGAGATAAGATGGGAATATCTTGACGCACAAGCGCTTGACACAGCCAATAGGGCACCTATGCATATATATCTTGACCAATCCCTCCTGGCTCGGTGTGTGCTTTTTATACCCAAAAAGAGTGTGGGAAAATAATTATTCAACACCATTTTTCGGCATTATACCCCTTGAATCAGGGTGCCTCGAGACGGTATGAGGGTGGAAATATTCAATCAAAGCTGATATCAGATTCAGTTTCTCGATTGCGATCGCGCGCTGGATATTCTATGTGGCTTTGAAGATTTGGACTTTTGATGTGACTATTTCATCCGCTTTCCAGAAAGTCCTTTATTCGTTCTGAATAAACCCGGTCCCGATCTGCCTTCTGCAAGCGTTCCAAATACCCTTGTGCAATTCGACGATCCCCAGTAATGAAATGGTAACGCGTTAGTTCGAACAGGCTGAGCAAATCCCATGGGTCCAATACTAGCGCCTGATTGTAATAAGATAGCCCAGCACGAATATCGCCCTGAGCCATATGTGCCCAGCCAAGTTTACTTAGCACAACTGCTCTGTCGGGAAATTGCCGATGAACTAACTCTAGAAGTGTAATAGCTTTACGATACCGCCCATCCAAACCATAAGCGGCAGCCAGACGGAAACGAAAATAATTGTTATCCGGCTCAATATCGGTCAGTTGTTCGTAAACAACAATTGCTTTTCGATAGTGCTTGGCATCTGTGTATAGCTTGCCAAGCCGTTGCAATACATCAGCAAATTGGTCAGCACGTCCGGGATAAGTACCTTGATAAGCAGCAAGAAGCTTCTCATAAGTCTCAACCGCCTGGCGTTGGTATCCCAGTTTGAGCTGAATACTTCCTAATAGCCGAAGGTATGTTGGGTGCCCGCCGCTGCGGTTTACACTGATTTCGGCTGCTTTCAATGCACCATGCAAATTATTCTCGCCGAGATAACGTTTGGCTTCTTCCAAATAAAACAGCGGCGAGGATGAATCCATGCGAAAACCAACCCGAGATGGTTCACGTCGTTCACTGGTTCGCTCAATAGGCGCAGAATGCAATTCGGTGAATGCGAGATCAACATCCGCCGCCATTGCGCCAACATTGCGATACCTTTCTTCTGGTTTGCGAGCCATGGCGCGCTGGATAATTTGCTCTAAGACAAGTGGAATGTCTGGATTAATTTCACGCGGACGTTGAACGATCCGGCCAGCTAATAATTCATAGGGCGATTTGTACGGCATCTGCCCGGTGACCATCTCATAGAGCACAACTCCGAGTGAATATACGTCAGAGACTAGACTGCGGTGCTCATCAAAAGCAACTTCAGGAGCCCAGTAAGGCTCAGTACCCTGTCGCTTTGTCCAGACCAAAACATCTTCCAGTCGGCGGGAAGTGCCAAAATCAACCAACTTGGCTTGCCCTTCTCGATTGATGAGAATATTCTGCGGTTTGATATCTCCATGCACAACAGAGCCGCTATGCAAGGCCGATAAGCCATCCAATATCTGGCGCGTCCAAATCAGGATCTGTTCAAAAGAGAGTGGACGCTGTGGCCCCACACCATCCAAATAGTGGGCCAGACTATACCCATCTACCAGTTCCATTTCAATCACAAACCATCCACTGATTGTCAGAACATCATAGATTTTGACTACATTGGGATGGTTGAACATGCGCACCAGGTCTGTTTCCTGGCGCAAACTCGCTTCTCCGAGTTCTTGGTCATGTGGGATTTTGAGTGCAACCAGTTCATTATCTTTCAGACGGCGGGCTTTCCAGACAACACCAAAAGAACCATGCCCAAGTTCATCCACGATTTCATACCGATCGCCGAGGATTTCGCCGCGATGGCCCAGGAAAGCCAGAAATGATGTCATAACGACCAGGCTCCTTGCCTGTCTTCGAGGAGGAAAAGATCACTAATAATCATCCCCCTTTGATTTCTGCGGCTAAATACACACTTTGCAATTGTCAAAGGACAGTTCGGCGGAGGCACCTGGACACCATTGCGAACAAACCCATGCTGGTATGTGCTGCGTTGATCACGTAAGTTTTGAGGTGATGTCCCAGATCGTAGCCAGTAAATTAAGAAACAGTGTTGCAAGCTACCACTAGATCGCAGGCTGGTTATGGCAAGGTTTTCAATTTTGCGACGCAGTTGAACCTCATCATTTTTAGTCTGGAAACGTTCAAACTCGAAAGCTACAACTGGTGAATTCGTTTGCCGATCTACCCATAAAACATCGGCGCGCACCTCACCGAGAGCTGCCAGGCGAAGATCATTGGATGACGGCAGTGGACATTCAGCAATCCCCGAGAAACCAAGTTGCTGACCAACGCAGGCTAAGTAACTCAACATGTGGGAGTGAATCGCCACATCTGTGTCCTCCAGGCCATGTTGGGTCAACATGGGAAAAAACTCCCCCATAACCCGCCGGCTGGCAAATTCTGCTTTCAAGCGATCAAACCACTCACTCATTGGCCTCCCCAACGATTCAAGACATTCGGCGATTCTCCACCGTGTACTAAAGCTTTATATCCAACTCTAACAATCAGCGGCGCTAAAATAGCCCGTCCGGTGACTAACGCTTCACCTGTGGAGAGTGATGGAAGCTCATCCAGATCAGCCTGGGAGAAATAATCTGATGTTTTGCTGATGAAACGTTGATCATCAGGGTTCTTGATCCGCATGGCAATAATCGTATTACACTGACTGGTAACATCCGAATCTAGTTTTGATGGCCGTTGGCTGACAATGGCAAAACCCACTCCAAACTTGCGTCCTTCCGACGCAATGCGTTTGATAATGTTTTTACTGATCGAGTCCTGGCTGGTAGGGGCATAATTGTGTCCTTCTTCATACACAATAAACACCGGTCGAATCGGTTGACTTTTGTGGGCAGCAGCGCGCAGCAGTTCGCTAGAGATCAATGCCACAATTATTTGGCGGGCACTATCGGAAAGTCCTTGTAAGTCAACGATAATTAGGCGACCAGCGCGGGATGTGCTTCCGCCAACCATTTCACGTAAATCCGTCGGCTGTCCAACAGCCTTTGTATAAAAACTGCGTGCCTCATTGATTACCCGACGCAAACGAATCGCAGCAACCGCCGCACTTACACCTTTCAACGCCGATGCTTCAGCAGTAGAGAGTTCATCCCACGCTCTTAGCGTATCCAGATCATCGGTCAGCAACGTGATTAGCGCTTGAATGTCACGCGGTTCGTTGAATTTTCGTTTCCAATAGCGGATGGCAACATCGAGAACGCGCTGCTGAGGCTCACTCAGCCCAGGCAGAATGCCCACCAGATCATCCATTTCAAATTGGTCGAATTGCAGCGCCAGCCAATGATTCTTATCGGCATATTTATCATTAAAGCTTGGATCTTGTGGGGTATACACCTGGATTCCATCCCCTTGTTCCTGCAGCTTGACTAAAGCGCTCTGAATGCCATGCAAACTAGATATTTCCTGCTCATCTTGCAAGCGTTCTAAATGGGGGTTGAAATTCAGCTTGCCGCCGCGCAGTGCTTTCCCATACTCACCATGTGTATCGAACACCACTACCGACGCATTCATTGTGGCAACCAGGCGTTCAATAATTCGTCCCATCGTATAAGATTTACCTGCCCCAGTCATGGCTAGGACAGCCAGGTGTTCGGTGACCAATGTATTTACATCCAGGTAAATAGGCACGGTGCGATCCCCACGTTCATAACCTACCAGGTTCCCCAAGTGAATACTGGTGTCTTCGCTAAACTCGTAAAACTGGGTTAGAAACGCATAATCTACGCCATGCACTCTTGCGCCTGGGTCCAGCGGCCTGCGGGGCAGGCGGATTTCCCCCGTGTTTGGATCTTTGTAACCTACTAGCTCGATACGGCCATAAACTGTTTCACCCGAAAGACGAGTGGATGGGAGTAGTTCTACTTCACTGATCCCCTCCCCCATGTTTTCGTTGAAGATAATGTTACTGCGTGAGAGAGCGGTAATCCGGCCTAAAACATCAGTACGATCTTCCCCTTTACGTTCAATATGTGAGATACGCACAAATTCACCTCGCCGGGCGCTATAACTATCGCGCAGCGCTACCGTGAGTTTATTAGGGTTACCAGTATTACCAATTAATTTCCCAATGTAAATATCTTCAGACATAGTCACTCTCCTTGCTGCTCTTCATCAAAATCGGGTAGACCCGGTTTATCATCATCCAAGCTTTCTAGACCCTCCAGCCAGGATTGATCCACACTGCCTTGGCGCAGCAGATTACGCGTCTCATTACGATAGGTGCGCAAAAGCTCAGGAGGCATATATGCCAATTTTTTGGCATAGTACAAAGGCAAGGGGAGCATTTTGGGGTGATCATACAATGTTAAATAGGCTATCATACCAGATAGTCGATCCAGGCTAATGCTATCCCAGGCAGAGACTGGCCCAATGCTTTCTACCTGCCAGACAGGTGTACGATAGCCGATTTTCAAGTGATAACCAAGTAGCCCATGCATGCCCAAGCTGCGAGGCACAGCACGTTGTACTTCATTGCCCAATGCTGTATAAGGATATGCCGCAGTGCGTTTACCTGTATGTAACAAATTCTCTAGAACGCGCAAAATACCGGCCTGTCGCAGTGCGCTCCATTCCCCCCGAACGAGATCAACCATCTCTTCGGTCAAGGTTTCCAGGCTGCCTTGGTGTCCTTGTGCTTGCACTGCATTGAGAATGGCGCCGAAATAGCGCCGCCCTAAAGATGCAATTATTGGGCCTTTTGGATTGCTGGGGAAACAATGAGACAGCCAGCGGCCCCAGAAATGACTGATGCGGTCTAAGACCGCAGACCACTCATCAGCCACCTCCTCATTCTCCAGGCTGTTGGTTTGGATACTGCGCATGATCAAAAGCGGTAAATCCAGCAAGATGATATCTGGAACCGGACCATTCTCGAACAAATCTGTTAGCAAGTCATAAGTCAGACGATATTCATGCCAGGTCAAACGCTGAGCAGTATCCAAGAAATTCATGTCACTGACATCCACTCGACTGTCCTGGTGCGTGTTCACAACGCGTTTTTCATCAATAACCACATCATGGCGTAACGCCAACGCGCCATAAAGCACTCCTCCGAAAGCTGGCAGAGATTGGCTATGTGTACTGATACCTACTGTATATAAACGTTCGAAAGTTAGTTCTGGGATGGGATGCACCAAACCACCCTGGCGTAGTTTGGGAGCAATTTCATCAATATAGCGCATTTTGCTGGCAATTTTGCCTACCGTTCCAGGTAAGCGAAGCTGCATTGAGGCAGCCAGCGCTTTTGAAATTTGAATATCTTCCATATTTACTCCTCTGCCAGCTCGCGCACATAGGCTGTTAGGCCCAGGCTTGCTACTAACTTATTCAGTGCATTCAGATTAACTTGAATGACAGGTTCGATAGATTCCAAATAACCAGCACGGTGAAACTCAGCCAGTACATCTGAAAGCCGTTCAAGCGAGATATCCACATATAAGCGAGCCTGGATAAACCGCTGAATGTCCGCTGCATGAGTGTTTTTCAAATGTGCCAGTGCTAAAACCACCAAACGGCGTTCATCATTCGTGGTTCTATGTAAGATAACTTTGGGCTTATTGGAATGGTATATAGTTCGAGAATTCGAAAAAACAAGCTGCAAAAGCGCCTTCATCATCCGCTCACGATCCAGGGTTACACTGCGGCTACTGGGAGTGAGAACCTGCAGTGTGGTGAGGTAGATTGGCGTCGCGGTATTACTGGGGCGATAACGAAACAAGACTGGCCCGTGCTGGTTTCGAGCCAGTACGCCCATTGAAAGCGGCGTAACGATCACTTGATCGCAGCGAACAGCAAGTGTGCCTTTCCCCATCGCAGCGCATAGCGCCGCGTCTGATACACTAATCTGATCTCCCGCCCTCCGTTCGACAATCAGGCTGGCCGGAGTTGCCAGGGTGTCGCTCATATCGGATCTGGCTGGCCAGGGAGGTACAAATAGCAAAGGGAAGTTGCCCTGGTAAGCTTGTTGGCATAAGTCATGTAAATATCTTGATGGTTTGCTGGTTATGGTACCCAAGATCACCACCGGCGCGCTAATATCGAGCTCGCCCGGCGGCAAAGAGTGTAGAACAGCCAGGCTGCTGAGACTGTGCAAAGTAGGATCATCGGCTTGCTCAGCCAGCACAAATACGTTCATCGGCGCAGCTTCACGGTTCGAACAATAACGCCCAATTGCTCCAATTCGTTCAACGCTGTCTGGTGATCAGGTCGGGGTAGGTATCGCTGGGAGCTTAGTTCCTGGTAGATTTCCAGCCATAACGCCCAGGTGGTTATCTGATTTGCGTCTTCAAACAGCGTCTTACCGCGTTCATTGACTTCCACATTGAAGTTTTCGAAACGTTGCTTTGTAGCGTTGTACGTTTCCGTAATTTCTGGGGTTTTAAGCTCAGATTGGCGCTGAGCATTTAAAATCTCGTTCAAGGCTCGCAGGTTTTCGAGATTCAAGATTGCTTTTAGCGCACGTTCAATATCGCCGCGAGCCAGGTCAATTTGTGCAGCCAGCCCCTGGATTTTACGGCTGTAGCCATCCACCTCACTGGCAAGTTCATCTACCAAGTTCTGAGCGGCAGCGGTGGCTACTATTCCGTTGATTTGCTGCTGCAAACCACCCCTGGCGACCTGGTCAATTTCCAGGTAGTCGGCGCGCACCTGTTCTGCACCTGTCCAGGCAGCTTCTGGCGCATCGGACATAAAATTGCTCAGGCGCAGCCAGGCTAACTGGGCTTGTTCAAACTGGCGCAGTGCGGCTTTCCAACGATCATAAGCGCCTTTAAAGCGCCCCCAGATGCTTTCAGGATGGTTGCGATCTACTAGCAGGCCCAAAGCTTCTAACCGGCGCCAGGCATCTTCATATTTGCTGGTGATTAAGTAACGTCGGAGTTCATAGGGGTATCCGGCAATGTTCAAACGTCCCAAGACGGTAACCGCGCCGCTACTAACAGGCAACAATTCCTGCTCCAGAGCTTTCAAAGGTTGAGTCAAAGCTGCAATCGGGAAGGGATAATCCTGGATGCTCTGCATGGTTTGCGCTTCGCTTAATTGGCGTTGAATTTCGGCATTAATTTGTGTGCGTTTTTCCATCAAGGCCTGACGCAACCACGATAGAAAATTAATCTTCTCCCAAACTGATAGGTGGTTGAAGCGCTCTTCGTAACCGCGGATTTGTTCTGGAGTAAATACGGGCGGCTGACCGTCGTGTCGGTAAATGGCCGGCGGACAAACTTTGCGCAGGTTATCTTCAATCTCGGTTACTTGCTGGACAATCGCTCGCAGACCAGGAGCATCGCGTAGTGGGCTGTCTTGGACTGGCTTGAAATCAATCTGTGCGATCAAATTTTCGGCGCGCGTCAGATCATCATCTGCAAAGCGCAGATCACCAGATTCTAACTCCTGGGCCTTCGAGAGAAACCAATCTTTCATCTCTTCGATGCTGCTGCGTGCTGGACCGCTCAACCAGGCGCTGGCAGTTTCGCGGTATTGGCGCAGCAAGTCACGGTTGACCGCCCGGTAGAGATTAGCCTGGTGAGTAACGACCCCCAGATTTTTGAGCAACTCAAGAATTTGCTCCACCTGCTTGGTTGGCGTCAAATCCGCTGGCGCGGCGAAGAAAAAGCGCGCCACCAAGGCTTCGAGACTGGTTTGTTGGCGCAGCTCGTACAACAGCGCACCAAAAACTGGCGGCGGTGTGGGCTGATAAGGTTCATCGCTCAAAATAGCTAACGCGCGCGGTTTATTAGCTGGCGGCTCAACGTTTTTCCGGCAGGCATTACGCACCTGTTCAAAACGCTCGCCGTCAAAACCGCGGTTTGTATCAGGGGTAATCTGATCCAGGTTCCAATCGTTGATTAACATTAAACGGTAAGCTACATGGAAATCCGCAGCGCTGATGCCACGATCGCTATACCAGATCGGTTTGATCAAGTAGCCCGATTCTTCTAATCCGGCATGCCATTCTTCGACCTTACGTTTCCACTCTTGCAAGATCGCCCCACTGCGACTAAGTGCCCAATCACTCAATGGCTGATTTTGGAATAAGGTTCCACGCCCCGAATATTTGATCAAGAAATCTTCTTCGAATCCGTTTAATTGGCGGGCAATCATGCAACGCTGAACAACTGGGAAGCGTTCAATCGCACGTTTAAAACCTTCCAGATCAGTGTGTGGGGAGATCAGTACAACGAGCGGGTGGACTGCCTCGGAACCCAGCATTGCAGCCAGGTCGCCTGCCAAGCGTGAGCTATCTCTGCCATATACTATCGTCAATCGGCCCTCACGCGTCACGCGCAGCCCATCCAGACGAGGCGATTGGAACTGTGAAGTGAAGCTAACGCTGGCAGCAGATTGAATACTGCGCGCTGGCTGCACCTGAATTAGTCCATCATCCAGCAACTTGGCAAACCCTTCGCAAATGGCCTGCTGCCGGCGACTGTCGCTGGCAACGATATCGCGCACATGGCGTTCCAATCGCTCTTCTGCGGCTGGGTCTTTGAAAAAAGTAGTGTGCTGTGTTTCACGGCTGAGCAGTCGGTCCACACGCTGTAACAACGAGAAAGAAGGCGCAATGTAGCGCCGATCCTGCAGCCGATAGGCGCTAAAGACTTGATATAGCACATCGGCCGCTTGCTCTATGTTCGGCTCTGGGTAGAGCGCCATAAGCTGTGCGGCAAATTGGGCGCGATCAACGTAAGCCAGAAAATTCTTTTCATCTGCAGAAACTGAAAAGGCCTGCAAAGCCGAAACCATGGCAACCAGATTGATGCGAGTATTGTAAAACTCATAAACTGCCCCAGCCATATCAGTGACCAAGCGGAACCCAATCTCGGGGCGGACTAGTTCTTCCGCGAGGGTTCCTGCTTCGATTTGCACTTCGAATAACTCTGCAAAAGCCGGCCCTTGCAGTCCAGCCAGGCGAGCTTGTAGAATCGCTTCAGCTTGTTCTGTAGTGACTCCTACTCCTACTCGCACCGGTACTTGGCCAAACACCAACTGGTTAACTTGATTTACAGGCAATCCAGCGCTGCTGCGCAGTAACTCTAACCCATCCGGCGCAAACACCCATCGTGCTCGCGCATCGTTACGAGCGAATTGTTCAATCAGTTCTGCCGCGTTTAGGGAGCGGCCATCGGTGCGTGCTATCTGAAAGGCATCATGGATCGAACTCATAAGCACATTGAACCAGCCGAAGTTGCGATTGCTTGCCATAAAAGCGGCTTCAATCGTTCCTACCGGGTAATCCACCGACTGACCTAATGCACTTGCCCGATCCCGTAAATGCTCCTGAAAACGGCGCAAATCGCTCAGGCGATTCGGCAACAATGTGACTACATCATCGCGCCGTCGGCTGGGACCGATTTCAAGTTTGTCGCGCATACCCTCCGAGCATAGGAGCAAGAAATTTACATTAGCGTAAAACGGTTGTGCCGAGCGTAGATTCTCGTGACGAAATACATCGGCGACCAGGGTCAGATACGTTGAATCGAGCGCTTCGCCGCCTTCTTCATGCATACGCCGGTTATAATCGCCAGGCGTTTCTATTTCATCCACCACTACCCATAAATGCTCAATGCCTACGAGTCGCAAAATATCCAGAGCAGCCTTCAGCCGCGCCTCGTCTGTGCTACTTGAAACCAGGGCATTCTTCAGCGCGGGCAAGTCTACGCCCTTGCTAAGCAGAGCTTGATGCAGGTCAGACAGCAGACGATCGGACACCCTTCCTTGACCCCCGCCTTCAACAACCAGGTTAAGTGCCTGGGTCGCCAGGCGTGGAATCCAGTTGTTGGCGTACAAATCATCCGCGCAGGCCATGTCGTAACGAATCCATAACGGCAGCACACCATCTGCCAAGCTTGGCGACAGCAGACGCCCTTGGCTGTTGGGAACAATGGGGTCATCTGGATTGAGCAGCCACTGGTCAACCTGGTTGAAGCTTTCGGCAAACAACTCCAGCCCGATGCGGGATTTTCCCAAGCCCCAATCGCCAATCAGGGCAAAGAAATTGGAAATCCCAGTCTGGCCGAATTTGCGGCGGAATTTGAACATGGCGTTAAACACCTGGTTCTGCCCAACCAAAGCGGTATCAACCGGATATAAAGCGACGCCTTTATCAGACCAGAGTTTCATAGGGCTCCTTGATGATGAAACCAATGCAGCAGCCGGCAGGCCAAATGCTGAAAGAAATGAACGGCCACGTTTGTGAATCGGATCGCCACGGCCGTAATTCAGGTATTCCCACTGCTGACGGTTTTCAACGTAGCCATTGTAAATTCCTACTCCGTCACTGCGGTTGTCCCACAGCAGGAGCGGATCTGCCAGATAAGCTGACCTTACGCCGTCTTCCTCATCATCCAAGGCCAGCAGCACATCGGCCTGCGGATGTGCTGCAGAAGCAACCAGACCTTGCCAGGGCTGTTTACGCAGGCCACGCAGCAGCAGACCTTGAACCTGCCAGTGCTCACCCGTTGCTTCAATCCGTTGGGGCTGAAGCAGGTCAGCGGTCCAAAAAGGCTCAAAACTTTCCATCAGAAAGAGCAGGGCTTCTTCAAGGTGGGCGTTCGTATCTTCGTAAAAGTGCTGGCGCGGCGCGCCATGTCCCTGGGTCTTATTGCGCAATTCATTCAAGGCGCGCACCAATTCATCCACAGACACTTTAGTAAAGTTGCGTTCAGAATTGCCTTGCAGTTCGGTGGTGATGCGCAAGATTTCCAGGATACTCGCTTCGCTGGATTTTCGCACCAGAGCATGAGTCAAGTTACGCCCCCACAAATCCCCGGTTTTCTTGAGATTCTCACTGGCCGATGCCAACAGCTCACGCCAATGTCCCTGGCTGGGCATTTGAAAGTTATCTCGTACATAGAAAAGCAGTTCAGGCGGTTGGTCACCCCGCGTCCGGCTGCGTCCCCAGGCCAAGCTGGCTAGGCCTTTCAATAGCACTTCATATACGTACAACCATTGGCTGAATCGGTAAGCCGGCTCCGCTGCCGTGACAGCATCCTGGTAAATATGCGCCAGGGGCATCAAACCGCGTGCAGATAATGTTTCTTCAAGTTGTTGGCGTTTTATAGCATCCATAAACGTTTCAAACCTTTCCCATCTCATTCCATTGGTCAAACGCCAGCCTCACCCGGCGTTGATCAGAGTTGCCCAATAACCCACGTCCCATACGCGGCTGGCCAGGGTGAGTTTCTAAAATACGCACCTGGTCAGCATACAGACTGCGACGAATAAAATCATCAAACGGAGTTTGCTCTGCTGACGTTAGGCCGCACAGTTCCAGCCAGCGCGCAGCCAATTGATCCGCTATGACAAAACCGGCGCTGTCGGCCAGTTCGCTGGCTGCCTGTTGAAGAGCCTGCAATAGCGATAATGCTTCCTGAGCAGGCACTTTGACACCCAGGTCAGACACAAGTTGCGCACTGAGCAGGCGTTCCGCTAATGCCTCATTCCAACCCCAGCCATCGCCCAGATTGACTAACAGGTCGAGGTGCTTGAATACGGTCAGGCCATTACGCAAGTTGTAATTTAATTTATTGGTGGAGGGTGGCGTATTCTGCACCCCCTCCAAGTGGAAATCCTCAGCCAGGGTATAGCCCTGCCCCGCCAGGTCGGCCTGCCACCAAGGGCCGATCGCCTGCCAGCGGCGCTGCTCTAATAACAGGTTGAAGAGCGCAGCATCTTTTTCGAACAGCGCCAGGCTCTGGCCTTTACCAACCAGGCGCGCCAAGCGATGAACACCCAGGAAGAAACCACCGCCGGCAAAGACCAGCCGCCACCCCTCGGCCAGCAAGCCTAATACCAAGCGGATGCGCACATCATAGCGGGCTAACTGTTCGGCTAGCAGCAATACCCAGGTGCTGCCGATGGGATCATCTCGATACGCCGTGCCCAAAGCAACAGCCTCAAGTGTCGGCAGCCACAGATCGTCCTGGGTTTCCCACTGCATCAACCAGCCGCCACTAATGGGGCGCAGGTGGTTTGGTTCGCTTCGGCGAAACAAGTTAACGCCGCGCAGCACCAGTTTGTCAGCATTGATTTGTACCGCGCCGAAGATATTGGTCAGCACATTCTCACGCAGCGGCTTACGTCCTTTGACATACGCCAGGCGGAAGAGCAGTTCGCCGATCTGACGGCGAGTGGCGCCGTGCAGCAGTTCTGGGTTCGTGGAAAGACGTGCCAGAGCTTGTGGGTAGGTTTGAAAGCGACCGGCTTCCGGCCACAGATATAGTTTGGTCAGGCCTAGGTGATGGATCAGGATGGGTTGGGTCATAGAATTACTCCATCCTGAATTCTACTATGATGCGGGCCGAAGCATAGCCAAGATTGCCTGGCGTTCAATACGGCCTTGTCCGCGCCCGATCTGCGCAGCACGCGGAGGTACGCTCAAGCTGAGAGCATAATTTTCGGCCAGGATCAAACGACCTTGTTCGTGAGACAGAATGTGCGCGGCCAGCAAGTTAGATATCAATATTTCGATACGCCCGACAGCCCCAACATGGAACCACACCGGGCGGAATCCCAATGCTGCAACCAGGTTGGGCAGCAGATCAGCTAAGCGGCCAACGATCTGCCCACTGCGTTCCAAGCGCATTTCCCCGGGATTGGATGGATCACATACAAGCTGCACCTGGTCAGTTTCCCCAATTCCCAGTCGATGAGCATAAGCCAGGTGGATCATGACCCGGTAAAATGGCTGCTGCGCCAGGGCGTCCTGCCAGGTGGTTACCACAGGCAAGGCTGAGTCAAATAACGGTCGTCCGCCCGAATCAAACAGCGCCAGGCTACTGTGAACGCTACCGCGGGCGATTGTCCAGGAGGCCAAGGACGGCGCAGGCAGATGCCCATCTGCTGTTGTCAGAGAGAATTCTGGCAGCAGAACAAGCTTACGATCTTCGAAATCTTTATTATCTGGAATACCTACCGGTACAGCGTGTTTACCAAATTTCTTTAATACTGCGCCGAACAAATCCTGCGGTTCGCCGCTTTGCCCTAGGAGTACCTGGTCCCAGTCCGCAACGTCGCTAGGACCGGTAAACAGGGGCATGAAGCGCTGGCGTGTCTCATCGGGCGATAGATCAACCAGACGATTTCCATCCATTTCGAGCGAATCCAGTAAATTGTTCAACTCTCCGGTCAGAGTCGGCACATCTCGAGCCACCCAATTTTCCAATGCATCTAGCAGATTCTTCTGAGCAGCATCCACAAGCCCATGCGCTAGAATCGCCAGCAGCCGCTGCCGATAAGCCGGGATACGAAATAACACATCGCGCAGTAGATTGCGATCATCGCTCTCTCCCCCAACGACCAACAGACACGGCGTTGCAAATACTTGTCCTTGATCATTCCCTGTAATTATCCTCGAATCTTTAAAAAGCTTCACCCAACCCTGGCAGCGGAAAGCAACAATTTCAGATGGAGTAGCTTCGCCAAAGTTGCACAGGTGGTGCAGCAACGGTATAGCCGCATTTGTTTCAGGCTGCGAGGCTGGCTTCGACATCGTGTAGCACTTCCTCCCAAGTGGGCGATTGCAGATGCCCATCCAAAATTGACTGGGAATTCAATCGATCTTCAAGTAAAGCATAAACATCCTGGTTTGCCTGCAAAAGTAGATAGGAAGCTTTGTTTAAAAGCCAAAACATTCGTCTAACTTCTTCGTCAATCTTGTTTTCTCTATCGACCCCAATTCTAGGAATTAAAAGATCATCAATTACATCAGGATCCACTCTAGGAAGTGTCGAGCCAACTGTTACATCGACAATTTGATATAAGGCCAAATTACTCTTTACAACAAAGAAAAGGTAAAAAGCTGGTATTTGTTGATTGGGCCGATAGACCATTAACTCAGTTGAACCACTTGCTTTATCAAGATAGGGGGGACACACGCTTACTTTATTTAGGTTAGGCCGAAGTCGGGATATTAAAACATCCCCCTTTTGAAATATTCTAGCTGCACTGGCATCCTTGAGTCCTGCAAGCGTGCTTAAGTCAAAGTATCCTGTTTGACCATCGATATCAGCTAGACCAATAAAAGGGAGAACATCAAACTCTGAGTCAAGCTTCCTATCAGATTGACGGGGAGCAATTATCGAAAGTCGATCCAAAGGCACTTTTGTAGATTGAAGCCTAGATATTACATTCATACGGCGGGGGTGAAAGTATTGAGGACCTAGTTTGTGTTCTACAATTTCCCTTTGAACCCAAATCGATACCGGTCTTTTTTCTACAAGCCAATAATCTTGTGACTGCAACTGTGTGATTTCTAATTCTTCAAAATAATCTCCATACAAAGTTAATTGAAGTGCGTCTGATAATATCTCTTGAGAACCTACCCATAAAGACCGTGCGTGTAATCTACATTTCTCTGCCAAGTGAATTTTCTCACCGATAAAGTCTTGAATGCGGCGGTCAGGCAAAGGCAGTCGTAACGCTTTGACACCGTCATAATCAATTGCAGGTCGCGTTAATCCAACTTGCTGCTGTTGTATTTGCGCTTGACCATACTTACTATTGAGATAAGCTGACACGAAGCGCGGATTAATATCCTCATTGAAATGCACTTTTACCGAATGCTGACTAATATTGGCGGGTAAACATTCAGGATATACCACCGCTGAGGTAAAGCTACCAGTTATTGTCAGAAGCAAATCATCAGTTTCCAGTACTGAACGCTCTAATATCTGATGATCTTCTGGCGAAATGTAAACAACATCTGATAAATCAATCCAATTTGGTGCAATATTTTGGGAACGAATAAATCGTATGCCTTCTTTTAGATATATAGCTCCAAGCGGTGTCGCTCCGCCAGCAAGTCCTCCCTCCTGGCGTATTTTTTCTCCTAAGCGCACACTATCCGCCCGTTCTGCCAACATTTCATCGATCTGAATGAATGAGGGTTGGAAAGGATGAGCATCAATTCTTTCGCTTATGATATGGGGAGAAACCCATACTATAGCCGGTAGTTGGCTGGCGATTTGGTATCCTTTACCTTGATAGCTTGTCTTGTCTATGGACACTTTTACAGGTGGGCGATGCACAGATGAAATCAATGCAATACGATCACCTTTAGATTCAGCGATTTCTTTGATTTCATCAATCACATCGATCAAGAACTGCCTCAGGCGCGCAGCCAAATTACTTGCTGTAAATGTATGGATGCCTTGCTGCCTCGCTAACACTTCATAACTTGTAGAAAACAGCCGATTCCAGATCGCTTCGGCATTTTCCAAACTTGGCCCCTTTTTTGTAGGAATAATCCGTAGAACATCGATTAATTTGCGATAATAAACTGGAACAGTAAACGGCTTATTACGCTGGCGTTCGGGGGCATAGTAGTGGATGAAGAAAGAATTAACACCGCCGCGATATGTCAGACCAAATAAGCCCTCGGATTCTCCAATCCTTGCCACCGGTATAACCAGCAACGATACCGAAAAAGGCTCTTCCAGAATTTCTCGTAAGATGGTGCGGCAAATACCGGTCACATAATATTGCCAGGCAACATCTTTGATCTCTACGGCGATGGTTCCCTGGCCTTCGGCGTCTTCGTCATATTCAACCGCGACAATATGGTCGGGCAACTCATTTTTCAGCCGGGTTTCAAATTCGGCGAATTGGTCAGATGATAAAGGCAAGATGGTACCCTCGTGAAGTAATAAATCGCTGGCTCTGATTTAGGTATTCTTCAACTGTATCGCAGATCACTAGAGCCGCCAACTCCAAATCATTAAAGGCGGTTGAACGCACTCCGTTAGGATAACGCCCTGCATAACGACCTGTGTAGATAAGCTGAGTGAGCAAGTTGTAGTCAGCACAATTTCTCAACGGATGCCAAGCTAATAAGGTGTTATGAAAATTAGGATGCCAGCTATCCCCAGTTGTCAACGCATCCAATTGTTGGGGTAGCGTCCCATGATTGCCGCGGCCCATCCCCCAATCGCGTTTGCAAGCGGATAAGCTGACTGATCGAGCAGCAGTGAACATGGCGTAGTATCCACGACTGATTAATTGTCGAGCGACATGTGGATCGGGTAACCTGGCTTCAAGTTCACGGATCAGTCGATAATACGCTATCGAAAGCTCAAACCGGGTCGAGACAATTTCTTGGACCATGGCCTGACCGGCTACATTCCAAACGAGATGTCCGGTCGTGGGATCTGGTGTCGCTAAACCTTCGGCCAAAAAATCGGCCTGGCTGGGGTGTCCATTCGGACTGCTAAATTCGTTGATTTCTTGAAAATAGTCGGGGATTGGCATAACGATCCGAGAAAATTCTTGAACCCAACCTACCCATTAAACCTGAATTCAATCAGGTTACAAATGCCCTCGCTCATACGCCTCAGCAATGGATACTAAATCATTACCCGCCGGATCAGGGACTTCCACGTTTCCTTTTTTTAGATAACCAACGTGTTCTGCAACAGCCATAAAAATGGCACCTTGCTCCTCACCAGGGTGACGTTTCTTATGTAAATATAGGAAGCTGGTTTTAGCCCCTGTTCCGCTGATGGCGAAGGCTTCGGTCGGCAAACTGACAACAGCTTTGATGACTGCCTTGCCACCTAGGAACTGGCCGGTTTCACTGTCTTTCACACCTATCAGATACTCACGAATATGCTGATCGCCGCTGTTGGATAAAATACTATCTGGTACAACGATCAACAGCCGCCCGCCTGGCTTGAGAAGTTGAAGATTACGGTCAATGAACAACGCAGCCGGGTCAGCTTTTTCCAACGGCTTGCGCGTACGGGCTTTATTGCCAGGAGTCCATTTCCAGCCCAATTCCAATCCATCACTGCCCGGCCCTTCACCGCGCATTTTGGTCAATCCCGGCTCATCATCATATTTGCCGGCCCCAAAGGGTGGATTGGTCACCAACAGGTCAAACTTGCCAATCAGCCGGTCAATGATTGGATCGGTGATCGAATCTTGCACTCGCAGCAGGCGGTGATGGCTAGCGCCATAGGCCAGCAGGTTGATGTGTGCCTTGGTGATTGAACTGGGCGAAGCGTCAGCGCCAAACAGGCTGTAGGCTTTGAGCTTCTCCAACCAGGTCAGGCGATGCTTAGGGGTACGCAAGTCGTAATCCAGCACCAGGCGTTTCATCTGTGCCAGCGAGCCCACCACAAACGACCCTGTCCCGCAACAGATATCGCCAGCCAGAAATTCCGGCTTGTCGTCCGGCTGGCCATGCCAGCCTTGCCAGAGCGCTTCCGGACCAATGTCATGAAAAGCCATGCGCACCATGCAATCTACGATTTCTTTGCGGGTCAGGTAGGTAGCTAGGCCACCAGAGGATAGATATTTGCCACGCAGCAAAGCATTAAACGCCCAGCCGAGCAGATCTTCTGCTACCCGATCTGGATCGTGATCGGCGTCCACACCGAGCTGTACCCCTTCGAAGATGCTAACCGCGTACGCTAGCACACCAGGATCATTAATGCGGAAGGGTTCATCCGGTGGGAAAATGCTGTGCGTACCGCCATTAGCCAGATCAGGCATTTGGTAGTCGGGATGACGGGAGATTTCTTTGAATGCCGCCGCAATCTCATCCACAGCCTGAGCCTTATTCTGGCGAATGTAGTCAGCGCGAAAGATTTGCGCCAATGGCCTGCCGCGCCCAGGGCCTTCTAGCAATGGATCATTTGGATGCCGTTCGGTGTGAATCTTCAGGAAGATCACTTTCCCAACTTCATCTATCGCCTCGTTGGTGGTTCCAACACCAGCACGACGCTTGTAAATTTCTTCGTGCAGTTGGTTGAAGCGATTCTGTAAATCCAGGTAGTCGCCGCGGCGGAACTCGGCAGCTTCGCGCTGAATGCGCCGTCGGCGAGTGGTTGAGATGGCCTCACGCGCCTCGCCGCGCCAATTCTCCTGGAGGGGCAGCGCCTGGACAGCACTCTCCTTAGCCATGTCAAAGTAGTAGTCGAAAGATCCGTCGCTGACCCAGACATAGCGGGCGATCTGGTCGAGGCCGACGCTGCCGGCCTTGAACTGGGCGTCTTTCTGGATAGCTTCATTATCCACCTGGCCGGATGGCGCCGGGTGGCACAAAACCACCGGGTCGCCCTGGTCAAAAGCCACCAAGGCAGCGGTATCTTCAATGCCCTCTAAACCGGCGAAACCGCTCAGTCTGTAAGGGCTGCGTAAATCGGTGTAACCCAACTCCTGAAGCGCCTGGCGCATGCGTTCCAAAACACCGTCTGCACCTGTTGGTTCGGTTGATTTCCCTTTTCTCATCAATGCTCCTTGCGTTGCGAGAATACCATCCGCCCGGCGTTGTTTTTAAATTGGGCCACAAGCGTCGTTCGGATAAAATCTTGTGCAAAACCGGTTTCCTGCGCCACTGCCTGTGTCAGAGCGCCGATCAGCACACCGGGTTGGCTGCTGGCCTGGAAATAGGATTGGGCGGCAGAAATGATGCGCTCCTCAGGACTGCGCTCGGCGGCTGCTATCGTCCAGCGCCCGTCTGGCAGGTGTTGGGCGCATGGATGCAGCCGCAGCAGCAGACGCAGAACATCTTCCCCTTGGGGCAAGGCAGCCAGGGTGGGCAGATGGGGCAACAGTTCGCCCAGGCTGCGTGCCTGGCCATCGGCCAACAGACGCGCAATTTCCGTGTAGATAGGTGCATTATTATGAAAAGGGTTTACAGGCATAGGTGATTGAAGTATAGCCCAAATCCAGGCAGGCGGCAACGACATCAGACCGGATGCTTTTTTGATAGCTATACAACTTCTCAATTGCTCACCGAGTTGGCTGATGATCTTTTACAATCTAAGCATACACTCCCACCAGATTACACATTATGGGTAACCTCTGTATGTCTTTATCTAAGGACAGGATTAATTTAGAGGTGCTCCCGGTTGGGAGCGCCTCTTTTTTCAGTTGAATGTGCGGGTAACACAGCAATCGGCTCCGTTTAGCCGAAGTTCGGTTCCTCAAACTCCTTCTTCGTCTCTTCGGGCTGTGGGCGTTCGGGCCAGATTCGAAGTTTCGAATCTAGCTGGCGATCAGGCCAGCATAGCCCTTATTGTTGTAGATCTGGTAGGTCAGGCGGTCAGCCTCTGCGGGAGGATCTCGGCGCCATCGCGGGTGAAGGCGTTGACGGTCAGCCACAGAGAAGGTGTGTATTTCGTCGTCCGATTCTCCTCATCGCCATTGTTCTTACCCATGCCCAGCGCTAAGTGCTATCCGGATGCGGGCTAGAAATTACCGGCGTCAGATTAACTTCGATTTGTGATATGTTAAATTGTTGAGAGGTGGGGCCTTAACCTGACCTCATCTGTTACTCGAAAACAATGTCGATCTTGTTCAAGAAATAACTCCAAGGCTTCGCGTAGGTTCTCGGAAAGCACGGAAGGCATTTGTGTCGGAATATGGGCCTTCAAATTCTAACCATTTTAATGCCTACCTTTTTCAAGAAAATTGCAGGAGATCCGTTTTTATTTTAAAAAACACAGTTAGAAATTATCCAACTCACTTATCGCGTCCTCCAGATCCTGCACTCCGGGCGTTGTGTAAATTCGGGTCGTATTGAGGTTGCTATGCCCGAGTAAGGTCGCCACTTTATCCAGGCTGACCCCGCTGTCAATTAAAGACTTGGCAAAAGTATGCCGCAAAGTATGAGGCGTTATATCCTTGAAATCCATAGTATCGGTGAAACGAGCTACTGCTCGTTGAACCGTCTTGCTTTGGACAGCTTCATTTCTCTGCCCCAGAAATAGGTTTTCATTTTCAATCTCCGGCCTGGCTCGAAGATAATCGAGAATTGCTTTTCGCGCCCTGATATTCAACGGGATCTCACGTCTCTTGGTACCTTTCCCTTCTCGCACAATAACACTCCCCTTACGCTCATCCAAGATAATGTCACTTAAACGTAATTGGATAATTTCCCCAACGCGCAAGCCAGCATACAAGATTATTTTCACAATTGCAGCATCACGCAAGTACATCAAGCGGAGACGAGGGTAACGATGAACGGCATCTTCAACTTCTTTATCAACGGCTCTCAATAATGTTGCTCGCTGCTTTTTATCCAGCCACTTCGGAGCCAGTGCCGTCTCTCGAACAGCCTTTACTCCCTGAACCGGATTGCGAGCATTTTTGACGTACCCAGCCTGCTCCAGCCAATGAGCATAGGCCGCCAGAGCGGCCAGCCGCCGGTTAATCGTCTTCGGTTTATTAGCCTGGTCAAGCAAATACTGCTTGTAACCCCTTACCGCCTCATTTGTCAAAGCTCCGGAGGTGAGTGGCTCTTTCGAATGCTTCTCGAACCACTGTGCAAACAGGCGCACATCCCCAACGTACCCGGCGATTGTCACAGGCGAGCGATCCTCGGCCAGCAAGTAAGCCTGAAATTCTTCCAGATGCAGTTCGTCAGCCATTTTTCTTCTCCATCCTTGTTTTATCGTTTTAGCCCTTTTCAGGGCGATTTTTACCCTCATGACCTGATGTAGCCCTTTATTTCTTTGCGAAGTTCCTGGGCCTTCCTGGTGGTTGATAGGACGCCCTATCCCTCAAAATGGCATTTTCTATAGGGCGCCCTAATAGGACGTCCTGTTAGGGCGCCCTATCTTTTGGTATAGGACGCCCTATCATGTGCCATTTTCGCTATTTCGGCGAACCTCTTCGTCATGCCGCTTCAGGTCGAGGTTCCACTCGAATTTCCGGCAGCCTGAGGCGGTCTTGTAACCCCAAAGGCTTATCATGCTCTTCTCCAATTGATGCACCGGGCTGTAGAGCAGAAAGGCAACCAGCTGGCTGACTGGCACCCCTTCTTTCTTCGCCAACACTTCCAGGCGCTTTTTGAGATCAACCGGCAGGTCCAGGTTGACCCGGTTTACCAGACGTCTTTGTGTTCGCTCCCGTTCTTTCTTTCGCTGAGATCGTTGGTTCTTGGGCAAGTGGGACTCGACCTGACGGCGCTGCCCCTGGCCTAGGAGAGACTCCACGGCCGGGTCAACACCCGAAAGTTCATCAAAACCGGTGAAACCTTCTTGTGTTGCGTTTTTCATAGCAACTCCTTTACGCGATCTAAAACTTGGATGTAACCTCCAATTTGTTTGCTTCCCTGATCGTAGCCAATCAGGGCTTTTGCATTCGGTTCATGTTCCCAGAGGGTTTTGCCATAGCGGCTGGCTACCCGGCACTGCGTATCCTGAGGGATGGGCGGTAAGACCAACCGCCCAAAGGTTTGTGCCAGGTGGACGAGCTGCTCGTGGCTTTCCAGAGTCACCCGCTCATAAAAAGTTGGTAGGATCCCGGCTACCTTGCAGTGACTGATGCGCTTCAATGCCGCTAAGGTTTGCAGGGCATCCCGAACCCCATTCACCGCCAGCTTGTCCAGTCGAGTAGGGATCAGGAGGAAATCAGATGCGACCAGGGCAGCGAAGTGCAGTAGGTCCACCGAGGGGGCACAATCCAGGGCAACCACATCATAGCCGGAGCCTTGCAACACGTCCGCCAGAACATACTCTCGCAAGGTGACTCCCGCCAATGTTTGCTTCAAAGCGGTCGTAGTCTTGTCCGAACGGATGATATCCAGACGATCCAGTCCGCTTGGGGTAACAGCCTGTTCGAGTGAGCAGTGTAAATCGGGCGAGAGCAGCCGGCGCAAATCGTCTCCATGAGGGAGGCCCAAGCTATCGGCGACATTCCCCTGGGTGTCCAGATCGATCAAGAGCACCCGGCAGCCCATCTTTGCTAGTCCAGAAGCAAGAGTGACCGCTGTTGTGGTTTTGCCCACCCCGCCTTTCTGGTTCAAAATTGCAATAGTGGTTGGCACGTAGTCCTCCTAGAATCAGCTTGACGATCTTGAAATCTTGCGAAGTAACTCAGAGGTGTATCCTCCCATGCCGCCAGAGCCAGACCCACCAGGCCGGACGTAGGAGGGAAGAAATTACTTTGGTTTTTCATCCAAGCCTTCTGGTGGGTTTAGCTCCACCAATCGTGGGGCAGATCCAAAAAATCGGGGGAGTCCGCATCTTCATGGCTCTGCGAGAGCAGTTGGGTCCATAACCACTGCTGTTCGATGAATATCTGTTGGTTGAGATCCGCTTCCTTGGGTTTCCTCCAACGGGCATTAGGCTCACGGAGCCACATGCTGGTTGCGCCTGTGGTAAGCTGCCGAAAAGTGCGCAGAATCCTGATCAGGCGCCGGATGACGAGGTATGCGGCCAGACTGAGGAGAACAACGATGATCAGCGTAACCAGCGACAGGATCAGAGTCTGGCCGCGGCTCACGTCGCTGACGCCCTGGGCGGCGATCCGCCCTGCCCGAGCAGCACCTTGAGCGGCCCGCCCCGCCTCGACGACGTTTTGAGCCCGGGCAAGATTGCCCGTATTTTCACTGGTACCACAGGCGGTTAGTATCGCCGCGAATAAGACAAACAAACCGATCTTTTTCATGCCACACCTCCCTATCGAATGAACGAGTTACCGATCATTGGAGTCTGGCGCAGAGATGCCCAATTGGTCGACCAGCGCTCTCAGTCGTGTCCGCGGGGAACCTTCCATTACTGTCCGCCAGTCGGTCTTCCAGGGATTCTGGCCACCGATCGCCCGGATGATCAGGTCGGCCAGTTCGTTGGCCGGTAAACCCGCCAGGCGGTCGTAGGCTCCACCGGCTCCTTGGGTTGGATCTTGCGCCAGGCGGCTGACGGCTTGGCTGACTGGATCGCGGATACCGCTTCCGCCCGTGCTGGCAGCGTAGAGCAGCCAGGAAATGAAGGCCCTGGCAGTTACTACGCCTTTTTCCAAAAGGTGCTCCTGGCTTTTAGCGCTGATCCGGTTTTTTGAAAGTAAATCACCGATTTTCCAATCACCATCCACCACCATCGTTGGGCTGGCGGCGCCTACATTTTCCGATTCGAATCCTTCGCCCTTTCCGGGGGTGGTTTGAGAGTTTTTTACGTGTTTACAACCAGGGGTTAAAGAGTTTAAACTGTGCCAGTCGCGCCAATCGATTGCGCCACTCGCGCCAATCCTATGGGTGTCACTCGCGCCACCGAGTGTGACGCTTGCGCCACGCTTATGGATGTCAGTCGCGCCAGTATGACTGTCACTTGCGCCAATCTGCTGATTCCTGGCTCTGCAACTTCCGCCAATGGCAGGCTCAGGGTCGGCGTCGCTATGCGTGCCACTTGCGCCAACGGCATTGCCTTGGTCCCCATCGCTATGTATGCCACTCGCGCCAGGGGGACTTTTTGCCAAGAGCACATTCGCTTGATCCTGGTCTTCGTCCGTCATTGGCTCTCCCAGGCAGACTTTGATGCGCCGGGGAGCTTCTTCCCAGCTACCGTTCTCTCTGCCTGTCTCCCGCAGGAATATGGCAACATCGGGGCTTCGCAGCCACTCCCAAATGGTCTTCACTCGCTTCACCCCCAGCCAGCGCGCCGCTTCGGCATAGCCTCCTATCAGCCGAACTTCATCCCGGATTTCTCCCGTGCGCGGGTTGAGGTAACAGCGATCTCGCAGCATCGTAACAAACCATCCAGATCCTGGTCCGAGGCGCGTAAGCCAATGGCTGACGAAGTAATGGGTCAGGAAGACCAGATCTTTGGATGGCATCAGATACTGAACCAGTTGTTCGGTCAGCTCATTCAGTTGAGATTTCTCACCCTCAGCGATTGGGTTGCATACCTCTAAAACGACATCTCTTACGGAATGGGGCTCGCCGGTACTTTCCTCCAGCGAAGGCATCTTCTCAGGCCAGGGGAGCAGTTCTTCAACCGGAGTTTCTAGCGCCGACCGGAGGGTTGCCAACGAACTATTCCCCTCCGCCAACTTCCGGTAGAGCCATCCCCTTAGTGCGAGCTCATCGAAAGGAGTCAGCGGCATCGTCATGGCTACTCGATAATTGCGCGTTGCCTGGTGGGGCCGGCCATCGTTGCCGCGATTCCATTTAGGCGTCTCCTCCACGGGCTTGACCAACCAGCGCAGAAGCTTCCAGGTAGCTGGCCTGGCAGCCCAACGCCAGAAAGAGCGCGGGCTCATCCCGGCATAATAAGCGACTTTTTTGGCTGGGGCGCTAACCTTCTTTCCTGGCTGGTTGGAAGCTCCGGCTTCGTAGGCAGCCTGGCGGAACCCGATGTACAGCCAGGCCAGCTCCACGCCTAGCATGGGAATGTAGCGCAGGAAATAGCCCGGAAAAACGATGACCTGTTCTGGCTGAACGATCTCATCGTAGATGGTTTGGTATTCCGCCTGAAGGGTCAATTCCTCGGGGGGTTTCCCTTGATCGAGGGTTTCATCTTCGATCTCAGCCCCTCCATCTTCATACGCAGATGAGGGTTCGTGGACGACAAACTGAACAGAAACAGGTTGGTCTAGAATTCCAGCCAGTATGCGCGACACTGTGCTGGTCAACCGGCTGGTGAGCCACTCACAGCCATAAGCGGTGGCAGACCCAACCGTGAAGAGCGGGGTTTCAAACGAAATGAACTCGGTGTCCTTGACCCAGGCGGTGAAGGATGCCACCGGCATGTCCATCCGGAGCTGATCGAGAACGATCTGCCAGGCGCGTTCGGGTTGGGGGGTAGACATGGTCAGGTTTACCTCCTGCCAGTCTTCCGCAAGAATTGGGGAATGGCATCCTGCGGAATACGAAAGGTACGCGGCCCAAATTGAGTTTCCATCTCCTTTTTCTCCCGCCGGCCTTTTGGGAGAATCAAAAAAGCCGGCTATCAAACAGAATTGTTAGATAGCCGGCGATATATTTCTCGCCTATTTTACACACCTCGGGGAAGGCACCCGCCCTCCCCGCTCCTACAACTTTTTTGGGTTACGAGGGGCATAAACGGGTACGCCCATTATCCGTGGTGGATAACTAAAAAAGGTGCGATTCTGTCGCATCTTTTTAGTTTAAACGCCCGGTGC
>JAQTMA010000003.1 GCA_028714615.1 Anaerolineaceae bacterium
GCTCAGTTGGACGGACTGGACGGTCGTGGTTTTTCCGTGAAGGATCAGTGAGAGCCGGTAGGTTTGCGGGAGGGCATTCTCGACGCGGACAAAGCCGGCCGGTTGCCACCCGCCGTCATCCTGCTCGAAATCGGTCTTGTAGCCAATTTGTGGGATAGCGACGTCATCCAGCAAGAAGCCTTCGCCGTTCACCGCTGGATCGGTGACATATTCAAAACGGACTTCGACCTGTTTTCCGGCATACTGCGAGAGATCGACCGTTTCCTGCTTCCAACCATCGGATAGGCCCGTATATCCCCACCCGTACGAATTCCCGGAGGGGTTGGTGTTGGTACTGGATGGGGTGTGAAGAATCTGCCATTGCCCGTCCTTCTCTCGAGCCTCCACGTATAAATAATCATAGTCTTTCTCAATATCGTACCAGGTTGCATACTGGAGATCGATCGGACCGGTCTTGCCGGTGAGATCGAAACTATGGGAGAGGGTCATATCCGACTCGTCCCCCTTGTTCGACCAGAACATGTAAGAGCCAGAATGCGGTTTTTCTGCCAACAAACCGACCACAGTTGAGCCTGTAAAGTTAAGGGTATGGGTTCCCGCGCAGGCGAAGCGGATATAGTCAACGCCGTATTGATGGACATCTCGGGTCTGGGTATCGACCGGGCAGGTATCATAACTATCGGTCGCTTGAGCCTGGGGGGCTGCGGGGTAGTTTTTATAAGCAAAGCGACCATCAGCGACTTTCGCATCGCCCAGATAATTGGTTACCGCCCAGTCCGCAAAAAGGTCGTCCGCATTGAGCGGCTTTCCATTTTGGGGATCGGTGACGTTGTCCTTGACCAGGGTATCGTCGATGCTTTCCAAGCCGTTCTGCTGGTTGGCGATCACATCTTTGGTCACTTTGTCCCCGACCCGGTTGAGGAGGTAATCCAGGTAAAGGAAGCTGGCGCCGTAATGCGGGCCGTTGACGTTGATATCCCCGGTCCAGTCGGTCAACTGCAGGTCTGGATTCTGGACATAGGCATAATCGACGCCTCCGATGTCGTACCCGTTCAGAAGAATCGCGAGGTCTGAAAAGCCTTCGTTCATCCAGGTTTCCTCATTCCGGTCGTTATACCAGTGGATCATGTGTTGGAACTCATGCGCCAGAACGCCGTACAAGTAGGCGTCATTTAAGGGTTGGTTTTCGGAATTGACAAAAAACATCTCGTGTGAATTGGAGAACTGGTTTACCTGGGGATCATACTCATCCATTGACGAATAATACCCGGCGGTACTGGCGCCCAGGCCAGGCGTATACAAAATATATAAATGTGGATCGTCGTCCACGCCGGGAGTCCATTCGGTTCCAAAGAATTCGCGGTCGGTTGGGTAGATTTTCTGTTCAAAGGCATCGCCCAGCCGCTTGAGGGCGCCTGCGTTGAAGTTGGTGCCATTATCGATCCAGAAATAGAGATGGTCGGAAGCATATCGCAGGGTGGCATCCACTTTGAAGTTGGTATTTTTCTCAGCATCGCTTGCCCAAAATGTTTTCTGATCGCCAACCCTGGCAGGGGCTGCCGGAGGCGTTTCAGTCACCGGGATGTTCTCAATATGCTTCAATTGCATGGCCAGGTTGCGCAGGTCGCTAACCGGGACGACGACCTTTTGAAGGGTGTTGAGTGTGTTTTGGGCTGCGCTGCTCTGGGTGGGGCGCACGACGAATGGGGTCTGGGTCGGTGAGACTTGAGTTGGCAAATCCTGGGAGGGACCGGGAAGTGGAGTTTCGAATGATTGGGTGGGAGAACCTCCCGGGACGGTTGTCGATCCAACCGTCCGGAAATTAAACAGGGTCAGGCCACCTACCCCCAAGACGCCCAGGCACAAACAGCAGATCAAAGCGACCACGATTATCCCAACGATGACCAGAATCGCATTCCTGTTACTCATCCTTCACCTCCAATACCATGATCCTCAGCAAATGTCTGTGTAACTCCATCCACAAGCCGGATTTGACTGGCAACCTGGAGAGCGCTGCCTGCACTGACCAATCCGAATGAAAACCAGAAATACGGCAGGGCGAATGAATCCACGCTGAACCCCTCCGCCAGCAGAGCCACCAATACCAGGGCTCCAGCCAGTCCAATCGTGCGCAGCAGAGGAGTGCCACCCCTGCGCAGGAAACGCGCCGCCTGCCAGAGCAGGTACAACCAGACAATCCAAAAAACAAATCCGACTATTCCAGTTTCGGCCAGCAGGCGAGTCCACAGACTTTTGGTATTGGGGATGGCCGCGCTGCGATACATGGATGTGTTGACTTCGGTCAGCGACCAACCATATGCCGGCATCTTTTCTGGAAAAAAGTAGCCAGCATTCCCGAGGCCAACACCGAAAAGCGGGTAATCGTTCATGATTTCCCAGCCGGATCCCCAATATACCACTCGCTCCGCAAATTGTAACCGGTTGGCATACTCAAAGGGGTTGGTCGAGATCATGGAGGGATCGAACAAACGGGCCAGGCGCGTGTCAAGACGGCTGGCGGCGTATACCAATCCAAATGCGCCTGCAACGTATAGACCAAAAAAAGCAAGCACCAGGGTAGCGGGTAGCAGAATGCGGACTGCCCATCCCCTTACGGCAGCACCGGAGAGCCGGTTTCGCACCTTTCGCTGGATGCGAGCGATCCAGGTTTTCGTACCGATCCATACCAGATAGGCGACCACGAGTAAAATAGCCAGTAACCCGACTCGAGAGGAAGAAAGAAAGAAGGCGATTATTCCTAGGCCCAACAGTGTGTTTTCCATGCTGATGAACCACAGATGGAAGCGGTGGGCTGAATAGCGCTGCAGGGTAGCAGCTAGCCAGAATGGAAGGTAGACCATATTCAACTGGTGGGCGAACCAGGAAGGCTCATATGCGAATCCGTTTGCCCGGTGGTAATAAAAACCTTGCAATGAGACTACCGATTGGATGTCATACATGATCTGTGGGAGGGATTCCTGGCGATACCAAAAATACCCCTGCGCCAGCGCCCACAACACCATGACTAGGCCGCTCCAATTCACCAACTGCAAGGTCAGACGCAAGCGTGATTCCGAGTGCGGCCAGGTGCAGCTCACCAGGTAAAAACACAGCCCCACACCCAGGGTCAGCAGCGAGACCAGTTCTCGTCTGATGGGGCTCGTATCTTTGAAACTCGGTAACCCGATAAAGCTGGCTGCTGCAGTGGAAATCAACGCGACCATGACCAGGCCCACCAGGCCGATACTGACCTGGGGTAAACGCCCTCCCCGCAGCAGGTAAGGAATTAACCAGAAAAGTACCAGCCAGATGAGAGGAAGAGCGGAGGCAGCCGCAACTGAGTCCGAGCCAACCAACCGAGAGACGAGAGGCATGCTCGTGATCGGCAGCAGAACCACCACAAGAATCCAGGCCAGTGGGTGGACGGCCGATAACCACTGGGGAGACCGATTATACACGGCGTAAGCTCCTGGCCAATCGCAAGGGCAGGCGATTCTGGCTCGCCCATATGCCAACCAAAAAACCGATCAATGCCCCGGACAGGATGGCGCTGTTGGTTCCTCGTGTCAGCGGGTGGGTAGGGATCACCGGCTTTTGTGATAACGCAAAGGAGACCGCGGGGATGATCCCCCGGCTGGCGAGCAACTCGTCAGTCAAACTTGCATTGACTGATTGGATCTCTGCTTGTAAAGCAGGCAATGAATCAATGCTACACCGGTTTGGCGCCGGGGAAAGCAGTGGAGTGTAGCTTAAGCAATCAATGAGTGTATTTTGGTAGCGACGCAGAGATTGGGCTTTTTGGGCGTGCCCATACGCTTCTTCGAGCTGTTTCTCGGCTTCGTCTGCCCATAGATTGGCTAAAGTCACGGCTGTATGGGGGTCGGGATGACGGACGTGCAAAAGGAAGATATATTCTTTGCGCTCACGCGAGGTGATGCGGAGCAGATCGGCCAGGCTGGTGGAAATTCCCTGCTGGCGCGCCTGGACGGCTACCTGATCTAGAACGCTGTCCGAATTTAGTAAATACCCGACGATATTCCAGGCATGGTCCTCTTCAAATTGCGTTAGCCGGCCGGTCTCGTTGAAGTTCACACTGATGGAAAAAACTGAGGTCGCTTCATAAAGAGGCAGCCGCAGGGAGTGGATCATCCACCCCACTGCGGCGCCCCAAAAGGCCAGCAGGATCACCAACCACCAGTTGTGTAAAGCCTGCTCAAACGCTTCGAGCGGGGAAAACTCCTTCATTGGATATTCTGCAGCCCCGCACCCCGTCTCATGTGGCAGGCTGCCAATCCTTTCAGAGTAGCGGTGTGTGAGAATTCACTGATGTATTATACCTGAAAGGAGGTTGGCCTTTTATGCGCTGCTCTACGGATTGGAGATCAACGGGAAGTTGATGGTCGTTATCTTATCGACCTCGACAAAATTCAGCACCACCAGGTTTTTCGTGCAGTCCGAATAGGTTGGGAAGGAAAACTTTGGGCTTACCGGGACGCCGTCGGTATTCGAAAGCTGCATCCACAGGCTGCCATGAGAGTCGCTTGCCTGGTCGCCAATTTTCACTTCGTAAGAGCGCGGTCCGTATACCTGGGTGGTCCCGGTCATCCCGACGAGATCGATCGGGGTTCCGTTCAATACTCCACCCACATTGATCACCAGGTTGGCCACCGGCGCGCCGGCTTTATCGAAGACCTGCCCTGCTACACCCATCCACTGGCAGGCTGCATCGGGGTAAGCGAAATTCTGCACCGCAGCCGGGGCGCTGCCTTGTATAAAATAGACTGGGGAATCCGCCTGGGGCTCAAAGGATAGCTCGCTCTTCATGTGCGGAATTCCCTTTTCGACCAGGGCGGTGGTTGTGGCTTCGATTTGTGCATTAGTCAGTGGGCGGGTTGGCATCTTCGGCAGCTTGAGTTGAAGCAAACCGAGAAGGGGGAGTTTTTTTGTTTGTACGGGGGATTCCACCACGTGGCAGGCGCTCAGCAAGAATGCCATCATGAGGATGATCAAGGGGATGTGCTTTTTCGCGGTCATCATTTACTCCATCTTCCGGAGGGGATTCGCCCTCCTTTTGAGTCTGGGATGTTAACCACGAAAGGTGCAAGAACTATACCTGTGAGTAAAATAATTTGGGCGGTGTGCCTGCACCGGTCAAATTTTCGGTTATCCTCATTGAAGATTTGGAAATACCTGTCACATTATCCGGTCTTCGACTTCCCAGGCATGATCAAGCGTGTGCCAGGCGACCCTGCGAATGAACGTACGCGGCGCCCAACGCATTCCACCGCGCGGTCCAGGTTGCGGCAGCGCACCTGAGCGATCGGTAGCATTCAATTCCTCCATTATCGCATGGCGGAGGTGGCTTAACTGGTCGGAAAACCCCCCCTGGGCCGTTGTCTTTTCCTTCAATCCAATTTTCCCGAGGTAGGCTCTCTCGGCTTCCAGTAGGTGCGTGATGATTCCATCCAGGTCGCGGCCGCCGCCACGCGGTCCTTTACGCAGCGCTTTGCCTCGTGCGCTGGCCACGGCAGCATCAAACGCCAACCAGCAGGATTTCAGGATGGATTGCAGGCGCAGGAGCTCAGCATCTTCGAGCGGCCCGGGATCGCTGGGCAGCGGAACGTTGGGTGCGCCAAAATCCGTGGTCTGGTTGCCTGGTAGATGATCCGATATGGTGAAGGCTGCCAGGTGGGTAGGGGCTTCGAATGCAATCCCTGCAGCATCGAGGACTTTCGCGTACCGGGGGGCATATGCAAGGAGGGCGGCCAGCGCAGCGCCTTCCTCCCGTCCACTGCGCACCCAGCCCGGCCAGTCAACCGCTCCCGCGAAGGTACGTTTGCTGCCAATTTCCAGGTAGACAGAGATGCTGGAGGGATGGTCGTTCATTGGGGGGGTTAACCGATACCTTTGCGAATCACGGCTTGGGAGTACCTACATAATCACGGTGTGAGCGTCTCGCTGCGAGCAGGGCAGCCTGCTCCTTCACCCAGATCAGTGCATAGAACAAGCTATTGAACAAGAAGAAATAATCCCTGGCCAGATGTTTGTGATAATAACGAATGTAGGACTCATGCCAGGCACGGATGGCGCGCTCCTGTTCGACCATCGAGCCACCCTGCCCGCCAAAATGAATGATTTGGGCGATAGGGACATAATAAACAAGCCAGCCTGCCTGCCGTGCGCGGAAGCAGAAATCCGAGTCCTCCTGGTACGAGAAGAAACCTTCGTCCAAATACCCGATCCTCTCGATCACCGAGCGTCTAATGAACATGCACGAGCCGGAGACCGCTTCCACCTCGTGGACCTTGTCTTCGTTCTGGTATCCCTTGAGGTAGTTGTTGAAGAACCGGCTGTGTGGGAACAAGCGGTTCAGCCCGAGAAAGTAGCTAATAGCATCCCAGGGACGGGCTTCGGAACGGCGGCATTGCTTTTGCAGGGTGCCATCCCGGTTGAGTACTTTGGGGATGCAGATGCCTATATCCGGATGGGCGTCCATGAAATTCGCCAGACAGTCGAAAGTTCCAGGAAGGATGAGGGTATCCGGATTGAGCTGCACCAGATAGCGTTTCCCTCCGGCGGCTCGAAGCGCCTGGTTCATCGGCGCTGTGTAGCCTCGGTTGGTGTCATTCTGAATTACGCGAACCGATGGAAATTCCTGCTCTAGCATTGCCGCTGTGCCGTCACGGGAAGCATTGTCGACTACGACGACTTCATAGGCGAATGCAGGCGCATTCTGAACCAGCGAATTCAGACAATCTCGCAAGATCGGGAGAGTGTTATACGAAACAATACAAAACGAAAGCTCTACCGGCATAGCTCCCCTTTATGGTTTACCCGATCGAACCCGGTAGGGAAACAGCGGCGCGACCGCTCGTCGGATGTAGACCCATATCTGGCATAAAAGGGTTCGCATTCCACGATTGCGCATGGTGTATACTCCCATCTCAATGTAGGTCGGATGGTTTTCCACTCCGGCAGGCACCCAACCCGATGTAGCAACCAGAGTCGGGTTGACAGCCTTCCAATCAGGAGGCAAGTCCCACAAGGGAGCTTGGTGCAACTGCAGGTGAACTTCATTTAAGAGCGCCACCAACTGTCCGGCGCGTGCACAGGGATGGTACTGTTCCATCACAGAACGGTGTGCAGACTCGCCTAAACGCTGCCGCAAATCTGCATCCGTTAGAAGGCGTTCCAGATGTTCAGACCACTCCTCAGTAGTAGCCGCCAGCATTCCATTCTCGCCAGGATGAATGGCCGCCAGAAACGCGGCTGTCGGCGTTGCAATCGTAGGGACACTCACTAATCCGGCTTCAACAAACTTAATCTCGCTTTTGGACTTCGCGAAAGGGTTACCGGCAGTCAGTGGAGCCAAATTAATGTCCAGTTGGGCCAGAAGGGCTGGAAGCTGTCGCCAGGGTACCTTCTGTATATGTTTTACACGATTCCCAAATCTCTCCCAGCCTGAACCAGGATCGAGCGGGCCTACCAACCATAATTCCGTTTGTGGGTGGCAATCCATTAGTTTAGCTAAGGCAGGGCGGACTTGCTCGAAATCGCGGTTGTGGGTGGGTGTCCCACTGGCATAGCCGATCACCAGCCGCCCGGGGTGTTGTGTCCGGCGCGCGCGAGCCTGTTGGGATAGGGCCAGCATCTCCAGGCTGAAGGCATTTCGATGCACCCAGGCAGGCTTTCCCAGAGCTCGGATTTGCTCACCCAAGTATTCCGTCGAGGTCAGAACAGCCTGGCAGCGCTCGAGCGTTTTCCGGTTGCGCCCCAGGTCCTCCTGGTAGAGCCGTGCACGAATGGGATCTTGGAAATCCGGGCTGTCGATCCAGGAAAACGCAGCAGGTTCGAAGGTCAGGTCGTCGGTATCGAGCAACGCCAGACCACCTCGGGATTCGATATCGTCGATCAGCTTCTCTATGTAGGCGTCCCAGGTGACACGGTGGAAGATGACCACTCGCGCCTGTGTGATCCGAGCAGGGAGAGCCGGATCGGTAGTGTGCGAGAGGAAGACCGGGAGTCCGGCGAGCTTGAGCTGCTCGTAGGGATGGAACGTGCGGTAGCGGCGCGTGTCTCCGCGGACGCCGCTGAGGAATAGAACGGAAGGATGGGTGGTTTGGGACAAATCCTTTGGCATGATAGTGGAAAGATTAGAGTGCTCGCTTGAAATCGAGAGAGAAATCTTCTTTTTCCTGGGTTAAGTTTGGATTGTAGAATGGGTCAAGGGCCATGCGAGCTGGCCAACGCCGACGAACATATTCAGTTTCAATTAAGAAACGTTCTCGTTTTTTGGGATTATCCTCATACCCCCGGGTAATCGATTCATAATGCAACAAGCGCACATCCGGGATCATGAGGTTACGATACCCAGCATCCATCACCCGCAAACACAACTCAACATCCCCCCCAGCGACCTGCAAGTTTTCATCCAAGCAACCCACCTGGAAAAACAAGTCGCGCCGTACCAGCATACAAGCCCCAGTGACTGCTGAGACGTTGCTTGCCCCGAGCAAACGGCCGTTGTTCCCCGTAGATTCGGCAGGAAACCCCCGATGAGAGTGGCCTGCCCAATCGTTGATGCCCACTACAATGCCTGCATGCTGGATCGTCCCATTGGGGTAGAGCAGGAGCGCGCCAACCATACCGATTTCCGGACGTTGGCCCTGCGAAGCCATCTGATCCAACCAGTTGGGGGTGATCACTTCCATGTCATTGTTCATAAAGAGCAACAAGTCACCGGTAGCGACCCTGGCACCCGCATTGTTCAGCTTAGAGAAGTTAAACGGAATATCTTCTTGCAAGAGCTTGAAACGCTCTGGTTCGCGCTCCTTCCAATGCTCGTATACCTTAAAAGTATCCTTTTGTTGGCTCTGGTTATCAACAATGATCACTTCAAAGTTTGGATAGGAGGTTTTTTTATAAATCGATGTCAGGCATCGGTCCAAATAATCAGGCTTGTCACGGGTGCAGATGATGATGCTGACTTTTGGACTCCCAACCAACTCCCAGGCAACTCGAAAAAAGCCGGGGTAGCCTTCCACTTCCTCCACTCGGCCGTGCCGGTTACGCCTGTCTACCGCATCTTGCAGCACGCGGAGCGCAGCCGTGTACGCGTAACGCTTATTCCCGGCAGCTTGGGCTGTAGAGCCAGGTGCGCACCGCCAGCTGTATAATATCTTCGGCAAGTGGTAAATTTTTTCGGTTTTTTCACTCAGACGGAAGACCAGGTCCCAATCTTGCGCGCCATCGCACCCTTTCCGAAAACCGCCTAAATCATCGAGAAGTGACCGCCGGTAAACTCCCAAGTGACCGGTATACATATGGGAGAAGATGAGGTCAGGTGACCAATCCGGTTTGAAATAGGGCATATACCGGATCCCATCTTCGGTTACCTTATCCTCGTCTGAATACAACATGTCGGTGTCGGGATGATGGTTCAGAAAGTTAACCACTTCAAAAAATGCATCCGGGGTTATCAGGTCATCGTGATCGAGCAGGGCTACATAATCACCGGTGGACATACCAAGGGCTTGATTGGATGCTGAAACAATTCCCTGATTGGTTTCAGGGCGGTTAATTTTGATGCGCGAGTCCCGATCTTGGTATTCCTCCAGTACCGGGCGGATATAAGGCTGGGTAGAGCCATCATCGACAATACACAGCTCCCAGCGCGGGTATGCTTGTGCCAGGACGGATTCGACCGCCTCACGTAGATCAGCTTCTCGAGGGTTATAAACTGGCATCAGAATGGAGATGAGAGGTTTGCTTTCCAAGGATGCGGCCCGAATGCCCATCTGCCGCAGATCATCTATGGTTGTGCGGTGGAGTTGGAGCCATTCATCGTACGAATTTGTGATCGGTGCAAACTTATTTACGATCATGCGCCATGCCCCGGGGAGGCCCCCCTTCTGCATGGCTGAAAACACGCGTACGAATGCGTAGCGAATTTCTCGAGGCCGGTAGCCGATTCGCCGGAACCAGATCACAGTTGACCGCAGGATAATTTCCAAACGCAGCACCCGGGCAACAATCACGTCCTGGATTTGGAATGCGCATGGAGCGTCAACCGGATCGAACCGAATTCCGGCAATATCCCCATCTAAATGGATGTAAACCTGATAGATGGACGGATCCGGAGCTGTCATCCCAATCAAATAATAATTCGACGGGGAATACCCTTTGCCGCGGTCAATACAGACGCCCATGCGCCCCCGCACATCGGCACAGGCAACGACGGTTAATTTCACCCAACCCGCAGGCAGGGCGCCACTCAACTGGAAGTGGGGGTTCTCTCCCAACGACTTCCAGTGAATTGGATCTCCCTGAGACTCAAGTTGGTTGGTGGGAACCAGTCGCGGGTGGTACTTACGCCTGAAAAGAATATCAAGGGCTCCCTGGATGATCGATGTACCTCGGGGTTTATTATTGGTTATACCGGTCTGGTTGGTGCTCAATCAATGGTTCCTCGGGTGTAGTATGGACCCATCCTCATCTGTTTGACATTTGGATCAGGTGGATTCTACCCTAGAATTTCTGTAACCCGAGCTATTCCTCTATCAGGCCTGCATCAGCGCACCGTAACAGAAAGGTTGCTGTACCAGGTAGTTGTCGTTGACCCATCGCTAATATCCGCTGAAATAAAATACATCCCCGGAACTGTCCCCGAGGTATTCCAGTTCCAAAGCGTGCCTGTGACCAGGTTCAATTCGTTCGGAAACCTGTTCATAATGAGCGGCAGATAAACCCCTTTCGAAGAAATCATTACAGCTTGAGCTGCCTGGGAGGCGGTTGTCCGGCCGATCTCGGTCCGTCCATTGGTTGGATTCTTGTCGTTATCGGTAAAAAAGGTGATCGATACCGGGCCAGATACATTGACTTTATATGTGATCGGGTAAATGTCCCCCCGGTTGATGGTCTCGTCGCCTGTGAGGGTCACATAATCCAGATGAAGTGTTAGCGGTGCAGGAACTTCATGAGGATCAAGGCGGAATGCGTCTTTCAAGCCTGACCAACCAGGACCAGAGGCCATTGGGGCTTGGGTAAGGTCAATCGAGTACGTGTGCCAACCTTCATAAACGATCATATCCGATGTGGTTCCGAAGTTAGAGAGATCTGGAGTACCAGCCCACCACAAGAAACGCTCTACCCAACCCCGGCCGACATCGCGAATGCCTTCCAGGTACATCCGGAAGGTAGCGTACTTGTATTTTGCCGTGTCGATCGGTTTTGGGACCATCAAATCAATGCGGGGGTCACCGGAACTGCCGCTGGTTGCCGTATAAATCCCATTATTGAAATTGGCATTATACAGATCGTAAGTATCTGAAAGATCTTGCGGGCCGTCCATCCCCCAACTATTCCCAACCACGTCGGTGGCGTAATCTGGACCGCTGGTAAAGCCAGGTTTTTGGAATTCCAGGATCGGAGCCTTGTGAATGGTCAAATCGGAGCAAGTGGGCGTCCCACCGTTATTTTCAAGAGAAAATACCTTATACAGCCCAGGCTCGAAGGACTCGGGCAGCGGATAAGGAGTGAATGGACTGCCATTGTCGATCAGGGTTGAACCCCAATTGAAGCTGCCCTTGGACGCATCGGCGATGCCGACAAGTGTGCTCTCGGTCAAGGAGCAGTTCTTAGCCACGTAGACGTACATCTTGCTGGTTGACTTCGCTCCGCTCCAGGAAATATTAACGGTGTTATTAGTATTGATTGTGGTCAATCGCACCCATCCGAGGCGGAGATTGATGCCTGCATGCATGACTGGATCGATGCGCAAACCAACTGGGGAACCTGTCCAATTCGGAAAGTTCGCCAGGTTGATGACATACAACTTACATCCATTTACCGTATCGATCCGATGGCCAGGATGCGAGGAGTACATTTGATCTGTCCAGGACTGCTTCATGAACCAATAAACCATGGTATCTTCGTTCGGTTGGCTCGAGCATAACCAGTAGGAGAGCAATTTATACTTCCCTGCATTGATCGGGTACGAATCACCCAGTTTGAGGACCTTCTGGGTCCCAGCAATTCCAAATGAATGCATCATCATGGTTGGATCATTTGTTGCCGTCGTAAACGACCATTCGCCCCCGGATGCAGCAAACGAATTCCGATCCACGCCGCCAAATACAGCCTGAAAATCGGGATACGGACTGGCAGTCATATCCCATGGCTGGCCGAGGATGCGCGTCGCAAAATCATCCCCTTCACTGACATCTGAACCATTAACCGCCGCCACACCCATATCCGCCTGAACGATATTTTGTTTGAGGAGAGGACTGGCGAGAAGAATGATGAGACATAATATTGAGGCAATACCGTGAGAATTGGCTTTGTAATTCCGCATAGGGTTCCCTGGTCCATGGATATCGTTCGGATACGATCTGCGTAGATTTGAGATATGCATGCTCTCATGATATCTATTTGGGCACATTATAGCTGCCCATCACACGCTTCCCTCATTACAGTATTGTAAAGTTATCCCAATTGGATGGAGGAGCAATGGTTGGGCAGAAAACAAAAAATGCCTCCAGTGAAGAACTGGGGCGTTATTCGCATCGTTCGCCGATCAACTGGATGGAACAGATATTATTTGGGTGGTGAATAATACGTGCGGAGGTCCAATACCCCATTCATAGCGCGGTCATCCATGGAAAGTTTCCCATCAAGGTAACGATCTGCCTGACCACTTCTCCAGAGTGTTACAGCGTCTTGTCCATTGAGTGGATCATAGCGAACCTCAAGAGCAAACTTTTTCCCGAGGGAGTTCTCGACAGGGGTCATATCAAACCGGCGCCAGCGGTTATCCAACAAATCAGACCCATCCACTTGCCAGGAAGCTACTGCATGACCATCCTCCCCGGATAGAGATACTTGTAGAGTTCCCTGATTCACATGTGCATACGTCCCTACACGAAGTTCGAATGCGCTGAGCCCCTCCTGCCGAGCAACAAAAGTTTGTTTGACCGTACGACCAGAATAAATCTCTCCAGTCGTATCTTGGCCCCCCATAAAGCTCAGATCAATTTCTGTTGGATCAGGAATCTCGACCCCAACCTTTTTATGAAAGATCCTGAGCGGGTTTGGATAGCCTGGATCATCGATCTGTGCCACTTCCTCGAAACCTTTGGTAAACCAGCTCTCGGCATACAGGTAGTCCATCCAGTTGGCAAAGATCGCGTTGTAAATGATGTAGTCGGGCTTATATTTTTGGAACGCCCATAACCAGTTATTCTGCGCTACGCGTTGAGAGATGCCAGGGGAGACTAAACCGAGCATATCGACCATATAGCGGTTGGAATAGAACGCAATTTGTCCAATCTCCAGGTATGCAATCCTGGCATCTTTTGGAGTATTTTCTGCTAACCAGATCCCGGTGTTTGTGTAGATCCGATTCGAGGGGTTCGGCATCGTAACCTGGTAATTGCGCGTAAACCGCGCCTGTGCTAGTAATACAGTTCCCGCGCAAACCAGGCATAATACCGCCAGGGTACCGAATAAGATGCTTGCAGGTAGAGAGCCAATTCTCACATGAGCCTGGATCAAGCCAGGCTTCCAAATCTTGACCAGCCGCTCTGGCGGGTGAAGGATCCACTTGACGATTTGGACGGTACCCAGAGTGACTAAAACGGCAGAGAGCACTCCCACTTGTGCAGCATACCAGTGGTAAAAAGGGATGGGGAGGAGGGCATAGGCAACTGTCTGTGCGAGTGTCCATGCGGCGATGATGCGCCAGGGCTTGAGCGCAAATGGGAGAGTAAGGACTCCCAATCCTGTAGCTGGTACGATTGCCAGAAGGAGATAGTGAGTTTGCCGGACAATTCTGCCTGTCCAATGGCGAAACCCGATCGGATAGCGGTCCAAACCGGCGGCTACCTGAGCGATTTTCGCGGTAAAGCTGTTAGATACCGGCCCTCCAAAAGCAATAAATGAGTAGACAAACCAGGGAACCAGGATGACCGCCAGCCCAGCGATCATCGCGAACGGCAGCCGCCGTTTTTCATAGACATAATAAGCGAGCAGAATGAAGATGGGAATGATAGCCTCGGACCGATTGACCATGGCCAAGGCTAGCAAAATGGCAGAAATCGAATAACGGTCGGTAAAATAAAAATAGACCGCAGCCATCGTCATCGCCAGGAAAATCGGGGTCTCGCCCCCTAAGGTCATCACGGTAAATGGGCTGGTGACGATTAATAGGCCGCACAGCAGACCGACCCAGCGCTGGTGGAACCGCCACCCGATTCGGTAGGCCATCCACCCAGAAAGGGATAATCCCATTCCACTCAGAAGGCTGCCGATCTGAGGCAGGGTTATCCATGGGAAGAGCTGGTGCATCCCGGCAAGAAGAAGCACAAAGAGGGGTGCGGGGGTTCCCAGGAAATTTTCACCAGCATTAAAAACAAACCCGAGACCTGATTCTAGATGAGATGCATATTGAAAAGCTAGGAAAACATCGTCATAAGTCACCCCCCAAAAACCAAATACCAGGTAGGCAGTAATACCTACCCATAAGAAGGTAATGAGGGTATTGGATAGGGTGTCCCAATGCTTCTGAGCCCATGTGTAGACCGGAAAAGTTATTGCTGCAGGGGACATCACTATCCTTATCAAACGACAGAAGGGAATGGAAAACGGTTTAAGCGCCCGTCAAACGATTGGCTGCTGAGAACGTTCAACCATCCGTTGTAAACGGTCCAACCGGCTCTCCTCATTCTCGGGCTTTAATGTGGGAACCTGAACAGCATAGGATAAGTTGGGATTGTAATATGGATCGCCCTTGGCGATCCGGTCTTTAAAGTGCTGGAATCCCAGCACCATATCTTCTACCGGGAAACTGCGGGTACGGGTCTTGCCTTCATGATGCATAAGGCGGGCGAAGGGTGTAACCATATTTCGATAACCGGCCTGCGAAACCCGTAAGCACAACTCAATATCGCTATACACCAGGCGGTAAGCTTCATCAAAGCATCCCACCTGGTCGAATAGCTCTTTGCGCAGCATCATACAAGCAGCGGTTACTGCGGAATAATCACGGTACCACTCCGTTGAGCCGAAAATCCCCCCAGAGTGTTCTAGTGCATGGCAAAAGACATGATCCGCGTGCCCACCCATTCCCAAAACAACCCCAGCATGTTGGATTGTCCCGTTAGGGTAAAGCAGTTTGGCGCCTACCACCCCCACTTGAGGAAGCTGCGCCCAACGCGCCATTTCCTCCAACCAATCGGGAGCCAGGGCTTCGACATCATTATTCATAAAGAGAAGCAAATCACCGGTTGCCTGGCTAGCACCCAGGTTATTTGCTTTGGAATAATTAAACGGTTCGGGATACGAAATCATCCTTATGCGCGGCTCAGCCTTTATGTGATCGTAGTAAGCCAGGGTCTCCGCCTCGGTGCTGCCATTATCGACCAGGATAATCTCGTAATCTACTCCAGTGGTTCGATCCATAATCGAAGACAGGCATCTTTTCAATTCACTAAAATGGTCTTTGGTTGGGATCACGATCGAAACCCGGGATGGTTTTCGCTGCCAGGTGGTTCTGATGATGCCGGGAACCGCAAACTCAACTTTCGGAGAATCCAGCTCCATCCGCGTCAGATGATCCTTTACGGCTTTCAGCTGGCGTTGAAATACCCAGGGCTTGGCGTTAAAATCCCCAGCCGTCGAGCCGCCCAACTGGCGCCAATGGTACAAAACCTTCGCAATGTGAGCGACCCGATCCGTCTCTTCGGTGCAGCGGAAAGCCAGGTCCCAATCTTGCGTTCCATCAAATTCCGGGTTGAACATCCCTACGCGATCTAGCAGAGCTTTTCGAATTACCGGATGGGTGAGGTAATTCGCCGAGAGCAGCATCTCGGGGGACCAGTCGGGTTTGAAGAATGGATCACGGCGGGTTTTCCCCGCATCATCGACCTTATCCTCATCAAAATAAATGAAGTCAACAGGTGGGTTCGACCGAATAGCTTGGATCACTTCAAACAACAGGTTCGGTGAAAGCAGGTCGTCGTGATCCAAGAACAGGACAAAATCTCCCTTAGCCATCTCTAAGGCTGCATTGCTGTTTTCGGAAATACCTGCTTGATGATCCAGGTATTTCACCCGTATGCGGGGGTCTCGGGCTGCAGCATTTGCTAAGACCTCTTTCACATTCGGATCCGTCGAATTCCCGTCTGACAGGCATAATTCCCAGCCTGGGTATGACTGGGCAACCACGCTTTCAATTGTTTCGCGAAGGATTTGAACCGGAGGATTATAAACAGGGGTAACAATACTGATCAGCGGTTGTGGGTCAAACATGCGGGCTGCTTCCCGTTGAGCGCCGAGCTCCGCGGGTCCTGGTTCATTTCTGGCAACCCAGTATTGATACTGTTCCGGAGGGGGGACAGCAGGCCCTTTCTTCCCTAACACACGCTGCAAGAATGTCTTGGCTAACTCCTCGCGCCCGCTACCTACCGGAAGCAGTCGTAAACGAAGTGCCTGGAGCTTTTGGATGGAGCGCCAACTCCGGCTGTTGAGAATTGCCTGGAGATGCTCATTCAGCTCCTTTATCTGGCGTTCATTCCCAGAAAGCTCTGTTCTCAAATCTCCGGCTAAACTGCGCAGGTCAGAATTTTCTTTGGCAAGCAGCCAGTATTTTCGCTCGTAATTGCTCACCAACCGGTGAAAAGGATCCGATGAACGCCGGAACCGGACTGCCCATGGGCTGATGAACGAAGCATCGAAATCGACGTCGCGGAAAAAGCCGTGATGGGCAAATTGCTCCGCCCAATTCTCCGGAGGCTGGACATTGAAGTGAGATGATTCCTTGTAATCAAACGGGGTAGAGGAGATCAGCACGTCATCGGTGTGCCGGCAAATATTCTCGATGGCGAGTTCACTTTCAGCCTTGGGGAGATGTTCGACTACCTCAATTCTAACAATCAAATCATAATTTTGGGGAAATGGCGTCGTGATCGACCCCACCCAACAATAAGGTGTTATAGATGGCGCCACATTTCGAATAGCGTATTCCGAAATATCGATCCCCCAAGCCTGCGCGTTATTGTTCCGCAGCCCTTCGACCAGAAACCCCCAGGCACAGCCTGCATCCAAGATACTGCCCGGGTTAATCTCTTGAATGATTTTCTTGGCAATCTTATCGAAGAACGCCAACCATTCATCGTCGCGCTGATATGGCCGCCTATAACCGTGGGCATAATAATAGTGATCGAATATCGGCAGCGAGCTTTGATTTTCCATGTCTGATCGATCGGCTGTTTTCCGAGGACTCTTATCCAGATTGATGGTCACGGTAGGCATTAATGACCTCGTTGGTACTGCCGATGGCGCGCAGGGTACCGTGGTCAAGCCAGGCGGCTCGCTCGCACATCGATTCGATCAGGGTCATATTGTGCGAGACGATCAGAATCGTAGTTCCTTTGTCGCGGATGGATTGGATGCGGGCAGCACTCTTGCGCTGGAAGGCTTCATCCCCAACCGACAGAACCTCATCAACGATCAGGATATCTGGATCCACGTCCGTGGCCACAGCGAAACCTAAGCGGGCCCACATCCCAGAGGAATACGTGCGGATGGGAGCTTCGATAAACTCATGCAGCCCAGCGAACTCTACGATCCGATCAAACTTTTCATCCATCTGGTGCCGGCTGAATCCTAGCATGGCCCCATTTAGATAAACGTTCTCCCGGCCACTGAGTTCTGGGTGAAATCCGGCGCCCATCTCGAGGAGGGGAGCAATCCTACCTTTCACCCACACCCGCCCGTTTGTGGGCCTGAGGACTTTGGCGATCAGCTTGAGGAGCGTGCTTTTTCCAGCACCATTATGGCCAATTAGCCCGAAGACTTCGCCCGCATTGACCATTAAATTGACATCGCAAAGGGCCAGGAAGGTCTCGTTGCGAATCTTCCCTTGCAACCACCGGATGGCATACTCCTTGAACGTGCCAACCCGCTCGTTTGGGGCACGGTAGCGTACGGAGACGTTTTCCAGAAGGATAACTTCCTGGGGAGTCATCGGAGCAGCTTTGGATAAATATTCTTTAGATGCGATAAGCGAATTCATCTGATTTTTTCGAAAATATGTACCAACCAAAAATAAGAGCAGCCAAGGAGATGAGGAGCGCTGGCAAGAACTCCTCAAGGGTTGGCAGGCGACCATCGTAAAGCAAGAGGCGATACAGCTTCACAAGATAATAGATTGGGTTGAGATGGGTCAACCAAAATCGATATTGATCCGGCAGGAATGATTCTGGATAGATGATCGGAGTCAGGTACATCCAAGCAGTCAACACAATTTGATACATTTCTGCCACATCGGGGAAGTAGGCAGCGATTGTGGAGATAATTAGACCTAATCCAAGGGAAAAACCAGCCAAAAGCAACATCGGGATCGGCAGGGCAAGAATCGTCAACCGAATGGGGACGCGGGTGATGACCATGACAACGATCAGGGGAATGATCCCTAAAACCAGGTTGATCAGCCCCGTTGCAATTGCCGCCAAAGCAAAAGAAGTGCGTGGAATATAGATCCTGTGAAGAAGGCCTCCGCCCCATACCAAATTGACCATCGCGGCTGTGGTTGTTTGCGAGAAGAAATTCCAAGCCATCAACCCGCTCAAGGCATAAGCTGGATAACCATAAATCGTACCAGCTCTGAAGATATGGGAGAACGCTAGCGTGAGCACCAGCATCATGCCCAGTGGGTTAAGCATTGTCCAGAAAACACCCAGGAAGGATCGTTTATACCGGGTAAGAATATCACGCCTGGCAAGCTGCATTACCAGGTTGCGGTAATTAAATACTTCTCGCAGCTCTTCGAGAGCAGGCGAGACACGCTGGGCGCTATCATAGATGGGAGGCGTGACTGTATTGGCCATTATTGTGCTTGTCTCAAAATATCCGTCCAGTATTATATCCTGTTCACGCGGGGGTCACCCAGACTGTATCGCCAGCCATAAGGCGGCTTGCCAGTTCGGTAAACTGACACCAAACCGTTTCGCGAATTTGCTGCAGTCCAATCCCGTGAACAATGGACGCTGCGCTGGAGTGGGGAACTCGGCTGAGAGCGCGGGCAAGATCTCACGCGTGAGCTGAGTTTCTGGGTGGGGATCGAACTTCAGAATGGCCCTCGCCCAATCGTACCGGCTGGCGCAGCCGGAGCCACCCAGGTGGTAGACCCCACGAGTCTCTTGCATCCAGTTGGGAAGATCCGCCACCCCGCGCACCAGCGCCTGGGTTGTCACTTCAGCCAACATGCGCGCCCAGGTGGGGCTGCCCACCTGATCGGTGACCATGCGCAGCACAAGCTGAGTTCGGCTCCATTGCAACACTTTGGTCACGAAACTGTCACGTCGGGTGGTGTAGACCCAACTGGTTCGCAGGACCCAATAAGCTCCGCCAGCTTGTTCCACCGCTCGTTCACCATCCAACTTCGTCTGGCCGTATAGGTTGACCGGATAGGGCAGGTCCTCTTCTGTGTAGGGGCTGCCTTTCTCTCCATCGAAGACGTAGTCGGTGGAATAATGGATGAAACCAGCACCCATCTCACGCGCAGCTTTTGCCAGTACACCAGGGGCGGCAGCATTAATCAACTGCGCAGTCTCGATCTCGTCCTCGGCTTTATCCACTGCGGTATAAGCAACTGCATTAATCACTACGTCGGGGTGGTGATCCCGCACGACCGCATGTAAACTGTCCGGGTGAGTAAAATCCACATCCGGGTAATCTATTACGGAGATCTCTCCCAGAGGCGCTAGAGTGCGCTGCAACTCCCAACCCAGTTGACCGATTTTGCCAAATAATAAGATGCGAGTCAAAGACACCTCATGACCGTGAACATTCCTCATCAATGATGCGCAATAGATATTCGCCATACCCATTGCAAGCCATCAATTCAGCCTGTTTCCGCAATCCATCCGCGCTGATGTATCCGAGACGGTAGGCAATTTCTTCCGGACAGGAAATCATCAAGCCTTGACGTTCTTCCACGGCCTGGACGAAATTGGCTGCTTGCAGCAGAGACTCGTGGGTGCCAGCATCCAACCAGGCTACGCCTCGTCCCAACTCCTGCACCTGCAGTTGACCCCGCTCCAGATAAACGCGGTTCAAATCGGTAATCTCCAGCTCGCCCCGCGCCGAGGGCTCCAGATTGGCGGCGATTTCACTGACCTGATGGTCGTAGAAATATACGCCTGGGATGGCAAAGTTCGAACGCGGCTCGGCAGGCTTTTCCTCGATGCTGATGGCATTCCCCTCACCATCGAACTCCACCACACCGTAGCGCTGGGGGTCCCGCACCGGATAGGCAAAGATGACTGCGCCTTGCTTGATCTTGGCAGCCGCTTGGAGCAGAGCCGGCAGCCCATGCCCGTAGAAGATATTATCACCCAGGATCAGGGCTGCAGGCTGACCGGCAATGAAACGCCGCCCGACTCGGAATGCGTCAGCCAGACCGCGCGGTTCGGCCTGCTCGGCATACTCGAAACACAACCCCCACTGGTCACCGCTGCCCAACAGCCGGCGGAAAATGGGCAGGTCCTCCGGGGTGCTGATCACCTGGATTTCGCGGATGCCCGCCAGCATGAGCATCGAAAGCGGGTAATAGATCATAGGTTTGTCGTATACCGGTAACAACTGCTTGCTGACGCCCATGGTGAGCGGGTACAGGCGCGTGCCCTTGCCTCCAGCCAGAATGATGCCTTTCATTTTGCCTCCCCTCGCAAGGAGCCCTCGCGGGTTGTGTAGTTTTTATCCACCCAGCCTTGATAATCGGAGCGCTGGCTGATGGCGCCCACCCAATGTGGATGATTCAGCATCCACTCGACCGTCTTGCGCAGCCCGGTTTGCAGCGATTCGCGCGGTTCCCAACCCAATTCTTCCCCGATCCGGTCGATATTCATGTCGTAGCGCCGGTCGTGCCCTGGCCGGTCGGTGACAAACTGTACCAGGCTCTCGTGCGGCTGATATGGGGAATTGGGGACGAGCTCATCCAACACCTGGCAGATGGCGTGGATGATCTCCAGGTTGGTCGGCTGGTTGTCACCGCCCACATTGTAGGTTTCGCCCGGCTTACCTTGTATGATCACCCGGTGGATGGCTTCACAATGGTCTTTGACGTACAGCCAGTCGCGGATCTGCTTGCCATCCCCATAAACGGGCAACGGGCGGCCATTGAGAGCGTTCAGGATCATCAGGGGGATGAGCTTCTCCGGGAACTGGTACGGGCCGTAATTGTTGGAACAATTGGTGATCGAAACGGGAAGGCCATAGGTGTGGAAATAAGCCCGCACCAGATGATCGCTGGAGGCCTTGGAGGCGGCGTAGGGCGAACGGGGCGCATAGGGAGTGGTCTCGGTGAAAGCCGGGTCGGTGGGGCTGAGCTAGCCGAAGACCTCGTCGGTGGACACATGATGGAAGCGAGCCTGCCCGACCGGGACGAGCTTCTGCGCCAGCCAGGCTTGACGAGCTGCTTCCAGCAAGGTGAACGTGCCGATGATGTTGGTCTGGACGAACTGCCCGGGGCCGAGGATCGAGCGGTCCACATGGGATTCTGCAGCGAAATGCACCACCGTGTCGATGGAGTAGCGCAGGAAGATATCTTCCACCAACGGGCGGTCGGTGATGTCGCCATGGACGAAGGTATGGCGGTCTGCATCTGGAAGGTCTTTCAAATTTACCAGGCTGCCCGCATAGGTTAGCGCGTCCAGGTTGATGATTTGGACATTCGGTTCCGCTTGGAGTAAGAAGCGCACGAAGTTCGACCCGATAAAGCCTGCCCCGCCTGTTACCAGCACATTTTTCATAACATCTCCTTAAGAAATGCAACCACGGATTACACGGATATCACGGATTTTTAGAAAGATCATACGATCCTGCGAATATGTTGTAGCGATTGGGAACCAAAATTGATTAACAAACCGACTTTAATGCCTGTCAGCTTCAGATAATTGATCAGTTGCGCTTCGTCGGCATCTGTAAGAGTTTTTATCGCTTTGAGCTCGACAACAACTTTATCATCAACAACCATATCAGCGATGTAATTACCGACGGATGTCCCTTTATAACATATTGGAAGAGGCACCTGTTGTAGGAATTCAATTTCGCGTATGGAGAATTCCCTGGCTAATGAAGCTTGATACACCGATTCGAGAAATCCAGGACCAAGGATTTTGTGAACCTCAATGGCTGCCCCAATAATTTGATAGGTTAATTCTCGATGAAGAAGCGCAGGGTTCTGCATGGAGTACTTAAAATCCGTGTAATCCGTGAAATCCGTGGTTAAAAGGTTTTAATAGAGCTCAATGGCAGAAAACATCTGACCCTGTGCATCCTTCGCCGAGAGCTGGGGTTGAGTCCCAGGCAAAATGGGCCAGGCCACACCCACCTGAGGATCGTTCCACAGCAGGCTGCGCTCCCACTCGGGGGCGTAGTAATCGCTGGCTTTATATACGACTTCGGCCCATTCAGAGAGCACGTAGAACCCGTGGGCGAAGCCAACCGGAACCCATAACTGGCGTTTGTTCTCCGCGGAGAGCCGCACGCCATACCATTGTCCACAGGTGGGCGAGCTGCGCCGGATGTCTACAGCCACGTCGAACACCTCGCCGGCGATCACGCGCACCAGCTTCCCCTGCGGCTGGCGGATCTGGTAATGCAGCCCGCGCAGGATACCCCTGCTGGAGCCGGAGTGGTTATCCTGGACAAAGTGATTGGGGATGCCTGCCTGGGTGAATAGGTCGGCGCGGTAGGTTTCCATGAAGAAGCCACGTTGGTCGCCGAAGACCTTGGGTTCGATGAGGAGAACGCCGGGGAGGGAGGTGGGAAGGAGATTCATGGGTGGGACCTATAAGGGGGGATCCTATTCAATTCAACTACGCTTGTTGTTTTGTAAGCGGATCAAGTCAGCATCTACCATCATCTCGACCAATTCACAAAACGACACGCTCGGTTTCCAATTTAATTCGATCCTTGCTTTCGATGGATCACCTACCAAGGGGACAGCCTCTGCAGGACGGAAAAAGCGTTCATCCACCACAACATGATCGCAAAATTCCAATCCTAAATGCGAGAACGCCGTGATGCAAAACTCTCGCACGGAGTGCGCCTCACCGGTCGCGATGACATAATCTCCGGGTTGGTCTTTCTGGAGGATCAGCCACATCGCTTTAATGTAATCCCCTGCAAAGCCCCAATCGCGAACGGCATCTAAGTTACCCAAATTAATTTTCTTGGATAATCCCAGCTTGATTTGGGCTGCCCCATACGATATTTTCCGGGTAACGAACTCGTATCCTCGACGCGGCGACTCATGATTGTAGAGGATGCCATTACAAGCAAACATGCCATAGTTTTCACGGTAATTACTGGTTAAATAAAACCCGGTGGCTTTGGTGATCCCGTAGGCGGAACGGGGATGAAAAGCAGTATTCTCGTTTTGAGGTGATTCGGTCGCCCGGCCAAATAGTTCCGAAGAGCCGGCGAAATAAAACCTGCAACCCGGGGCTACTTCCTTAAGGACAGAAAGCACATTATGGGTCCCGGTAACATTGGTATTGAATATGGCGAACTCATCGTCGAAAGAATAGGAGACAAAGGATTGTGCTGCCAGGTGATAGCATTCATCCGGTTTGATTCGCTCGACGATCCTGAACATGGACGGATAAGACTCGATGGATGCCGGGTGCAATTGCAAGTCAGCCACGATGCCAGACAGCCTCCAGAGGGCTCGATCCGGATCCTCCAGCTCATTTCGAAGGACCAGGCCGTGGACTTCATAGCCTTTCGAGAGCAGTAACTCGGCCAGATAAGATCCATCCTGGCCTGATATTCCCGTAATCAATGCTTTTTTCGCCATATCATTTATCTCTTTCTTGAGCCGGTGCTGAAGTCAATACTTGGATATCGAAAGGATTGACCAAATACTTACTGCAATCAATAGGACTGGGAAAAGGCACACAAAGATTTGTTCGAAAATTCTTATTTTCCTAGTTAGCAGGTTCGGTATAACGAACCAACCAACCACGAAGAATACTGCAGTTGGAAAGATCACAGGGTAGAAATACCGTGCCGTTGGCGTAAAGGTGTAATTGAACCAGTTGCCTCCGGTCCGTTGTGAGGTCACTACCAGTTGAATGAAGGATAATATACCTTGAAAAAAAACGGAAGTCCAGGGAATACTCTTTCGATAGAGGAACAACGCGCATAAATTGCCAAGCAACGCGATTCCCGTAAATGCAACGAATACCCGGTATGGACGGTTCCCTACCAAGGGTACTTGTCCCCAGCTAAACTTTGCCCAGTATGTGCGAAATATTTGCGAAAGCGTAGTAGGATAATAATTTCCTGTAGATTTGAGATCGAGGATCGACCACAACGAAGAGATAGAATAATTGAACTTATTATCCATAAACTGGCCGACTCGGTTTCTAAATATCGGCCACCATTTTTCTCCTGAGCCGTTCGAAAAGCTATTCGTAAACGGTTTTGAATCCCACACACCGCTTATAGCATATCCATTATCAAATTTCGGAACTGTCTGATGGGAATACCCGCCCTTGGCTAGGACGAACCCGTCCCAATAAAACTTGATTGACCTATCGGTGGAAGAAGACAGCACATTTAACTGGCCTAAACCATTCTTTACTGGTATCTGAACTGCATAAGAAAAAAAGGTTGGGGTCGTAGATAAGGTTATTGGGTTTGAAGGGGTTAATGCCTCTCCACCAATGCTCAAAATTGGGGGATGGATTTCGGCTGCTTTGTTCGCCCAGGCCCAGAAGCCAACGGTTGCCTCATGCCCTGACAACTCCTTGACTGAATCCTCATTAACCATAAGGGAGAAGCCGTCACTGATTGTGGGTTGATTTGGTGACTCAAATATGGCATTTCCAACCGGCGCATGATCGACTCGTTCCCTCAAAGGCAGATTCGCGTTCCTGGCGGCGTAAACATTGGCTGGCAAAGTGGTATTCCACGAAAATGCTAAGATCAGGATCAGACCTGATAGAAGGACAGCAGCCAACCAGACGAACCTGCGGTGTTTTGGGAACAGACCCAGCATGATTGCTAACAGGGAGAATGGAACTGCGAGCCACGCAGTAGATTTGGTGAACGCGCAAATAAGGATGGAAGCAACCAACAAGCTCAAGTTTTTAAGATTTAATCCACGATGGATCACCCTTGTGCTAGCCCAAATAAAAATGGTAAAAAAAGCGATCGCTGCCACGTCATTATTAACAGCAGTCATTAGATCAACAAAACCGGGTAGACAGGCCATAAATAGCGGAACCATCCACCGCAAGGGATGATCTTCCTTGAATAATTCTTTGCTGGTTTGCAGGCTGACCCAGATGGTTATTATGAAAAATAGGACCGAAACCAGGCGAACCGTATACAACTGGAAGGTAATATCGGTGTATTTAAATAGGCGCAAAGGCAGAGAGGCAATAAAATAATAAACAGGTACATCGCCTACCTGGGAGTAACCGATATCGATTGGTTGATCGATTGACAACAGGTTTGGCTTTCCCCCAATCTTCCGATAAAAATCGAATTCGACCATTGACGCAGCCACTTCACGCCGCATGGATTGATCATAAATCCCTGGTTTTGGCCAACCTAGTTGATTGGCAGCTAACCAGGCATATTCAAAATGACCAGGCTCATCGTAATGCTGCCAGGGTGGCTCAATAAATACATAAATCACCCCCTGAACAAGAGCGACGATCAAAATAACGAGAGTCAGGGGGTGAATAATTTTTGAGCTGATCCGGGCACGATTCAAACTAATAAGCTCCCTTTCGATTGATGACCGCTCCTACCGTCTTTACCAGTATCCAAATGTCCAGCCAAAAAGAATAATGTTGGATATAGTATAAGTCGTCCTCGGTGTTCTGATACATGGGCTTGTCGCTACGTCCATTCACCTGCCACCACCCGGTGATCCCTTGAGGAACGGTAAACCGCTTCCTTTGCCAGGGTTCATAGCACTCGACCATGTATGGTAATTCTGGCCGCGGACCGACAATGCTCATATCCCCATTCAACACATTAAATATCTGGGGAAGTTCATCCAGACTCAGGTTCCGAATAAAGCGCCCTACTCTGGTTATCCGTGGGTCTTGTATCGATTTATTTTGGATAATATTCCCTTGCGCATCTCTCTTTTCGATGAGATGACGCATTGATTCAGCTTCTGTAATCATCGAACGGAACTTATACATGCCGAACATGCAGCCGTTTTCCCCAACACGTTTCTGCTTGAAGATGATCGGGCCAGGACTATCCAAGCGAATCGCAAGAGCGATGATCGCCATAGGAGGCAGGACAAAGGGTATCAAGAATATCGATATACATATATCGAATATCCGTTTGATCAATCGTTGATAGTCGCTCAATGAGGGAGCTCTAAGATCGATTAAAGGCATTCCAGCGAATTCTTCAACACTTGCACGACTCAACACCAAAGTAAAGTAGTCGGGGATTACCCAGATTTTGATTGGCAAATCTGACAACGCACTGACTAGTTGGTTTGTCCGCTCATATGCCCGTCGCGGTAGTGCTAATACGACGTCATCAATATGATCCTTTATGATGACTGAGCGCGCATCATCTACCTTCCCAAGAATATCAGGATGCAGTTCTTTTTTTTCGAGATTATCATCCAGATATCCCACCAATTGCAATCCAAGCTCTTTCTGTTCATCTAAATGTTTTTCGATGACAGTTCCTACTGGCCCATGACCAATAATCAGTACCTTACGCTGTTGTATTGATTTAAGCCAACCGACTCTAAATGAAAGACGATATGCAAGACGATAACTTACAAGTAGTAGATAAGCAAGAGCGACAAAAAATAGGTATAGCGCTCGGGAAATGTCGCGATAGGTCAGGTAAAGCAAACCTGCGAGGGCAACTCCCGCCAGTAATGAACCGAAAGTTAGACTGGTCAATTCATCAATGGCTCGAAAATTTCGCCTTGTATCATAAACAGAAAACAACACCAGAATGAGCATCCAACTTATGGAAAAGGTGGGATATAGGCTAGACGGGATGTTAAATGGACCTTTGAAATCAACTGCAAAGGGAAGGAAACTGAGTAGAGGCCGGACCAAAATTGCCAATCCTAGGGCTATGGCGACTAATAAGCAATCGAAAAACATGGAAAAAATTGCAAAATCTATCGAGAATCGGCGTAGCATGCTTCCCACCTCTCATAATTATAGATCGATCTACGGATATTCGCGTACTCGAAGAATTCTGGGACCCAAAACAAGTGAGAACCAATATCAGAATTAAGTATCCATATTATAACAACATTACAAACACGAGATGCTCACCGGGGAGGGGTTATTATTCCAGCAGATTTGCAAACAAAGCCTCATACTCATCCGTCACTTTTTCCCAGCTATACGTATTGAGCGCACGTGCTTCAGCCAGCAAGCGGTATTTCTCAACCTGATCCGGATCCTGAATAAGACCTTCGAGCACACGTCTTAAGCTCACTGCACCTTGATTCCCATTATAAGAGAGGCCACCATCCGCAATGGTCTCTAGGTTTTCCGGGGTATTATTCACAATGATGCAATTGCTGAAAGCCATAGCCTCTGTAAGTGCGGGATGCGTACCGCCCACACTCGATGTTTCAACAAATATGAAGGAATTCGATCCCAACTCCTGGTAGCTCTTCCCAAACTGATACCCAGTAAAGATAATCCGTCGATCATCTCCTGCACATTGACGGAGTGATTGAATATAATCATCGGCATAAGGTGCATCACCCACGATGACACACTTCATCTCTGTATTAATTTCTCGGAATGCTTCAATGAGATGATGGGCACAATTTTCCGGAACTAGCCGGCCGACAAATAGGACATACCGCCTTGGTTCCAAACCAAATTTCTCCAGAGTATCTCCCGGTAATTCTTTTTTGACTTCAGAACCATAAGGAATATAGGGCGGTAATTGATTGTATGTATTCTGATAATAACCCTGGACGACATGGGAATCGGTAATAAAGACATTCGGAAGTTTGGTGGCCATGAACTCCGCAAATTGGATATATTTTTTTGCCAATCGAGGCCACTTATCCCGTTTCCAATCTAAACCATCGACATTGATTATAGTTTTCGTGCCTACCAATCGCGGGATCCAGGTGACCAGGCTGTTCCCAGCGATGAAATAAAGGGCGATATCATATCTCTTAGGAAGCGCATGAATGGACGAAAGAAACGAATGAAAAATCGTATCGAAATACTTGTTCTGAATGGTAGGAAGTTTCACCAGGTGCATTCCCTTGTAAGTCTGACCAGGATAGGAGATATGGTGCGAACGACAATACACGGTCACATGGTGCCCTCGAGTAACTAACCGCTGGCCGAGTTGTTCAACACAGGTTTCAAATCCACTGTAACTAGCAGGAATTCCACGCGTACCCAGCAAAGCAATATTAAGAGCTCGTCCCATTACTTCCGTAAACCTTTCAGCACTTCTCGGTACACTTCCACAGTGCCCATCGCGGTTTTTTCCCAGGTAAACTTTGCCGCCTGAGCAGGACCAACATTCTTCAGCCTGTTCCGTAATTCCAGATTAGAGAGGATGGAAAGGATCGCGTTGGCAATTTCCTCTTCACTCTTTGGATTTACCATCAACGCCGCAGTGCCCGCCACCTCCGGCAAAGACGAGCTGTTGGATGTTACTACGGGTGTGCCGCAAGCCATTGCTTCTAAAACGGGCAGACCAAATCCTTCGTAGATCGATGGGTAAACAAAAACTTGGGCGGCATTATACAGAACAACCAGGTCCTCATCGGATACATAGCCCGGAAAAATCACTTCATTCTTCAGACCAAGCTTACTTACAAGCGTATAGATCTCGGACGCATGCCATTGCGCTTTTCCAACAATGACCAGTCGGACGGATGGAAACGTCGTTTTGATAATCGAGAAGGCTTTGATTAAGCGAAGCAGGTTTTTACGAGGTTGAAGGTTTCCCACAGCCAGGATGAAATCGGTGTCAATCCCATGTCGGATGCAAATAGATTTGTCCAATACAGAATCTGATATTGGGGAAAAAATGGATCCAGGCGACAAATAGGTTACATAAATCCGATCCTGTAAGAATGGGAATTTATAAAGAATCTCTTTTTTCGAAAATTCAGAGATGGTGATGACTGCACTGGCGTGTGTTAACGTCAACGGGAGCAGCGTGGAAAATAACAATCGATCACGGAGTTTAAAGAATTCTGGGTAGCGAAAAAACGAAACGTCATGTACTGTGACTACCATGGGGCAAGGTGGAAGAAACGGACCGATGTAGGTAACATGAAGTAGATCTGCTTGCGAGGAACGGCAAGTATCAGCCAAGCCATTGGTTAACCGTTCCCAATTCCCATTCCTGGCTAAGGGGATTCTCGTCGCTCCACCCAAATCAACCCCTGCTGCAGCTCGAGGATTAACAGCCGTCAAACAAGAGACTCCAATCTGTTGTGCCAGGCTCCGTGCGAGATTGATAATATAAGTCTCGTTGCCTGTTTCATGCTCCCCCACCATATGGCCATCTAACACTACCTTCAATTTGTCGTTGTACATATATGCTATTCAATGATGCGAAATCGGAATACCTGAGTGACACTCAATTGCCACCGCAGACCTTTTCGTAAACAGTGTAAGTCTCTCGAGCGCACTTCTCCCAGGTGAACTTCGCAGATTGTTTGAGCCCGGCAGCACGTAAGCAATTGGCTGTATTCGCATCATCGAGGATGTTTATCATTCCAGACGCGATGTCTCCAATATTCATGGGATCGATCAAACACGCAGCATCCCCTGCAACTTCAACAAGTGATGAGTTGTTTGACGTCACCACGGGGCAGTTACAAGCCATTGCTTCCAATACTGGTAGGCCAAAACCTTCATAAAGTGAGGGAAATACAAACAGACGGGCAGCATTATAGAGCCCGATTAAATCCTCTTCTGAAACCCTGCCAAGGAATCGCACTTGCTGGTCAAGGCCTAGCTCCTTCACTAGTTTGAGAATATCTGCATACATCCAACCCAGAGGTCCAGCATGTACCAGTTTAATTCGAGGATCTATATTTCCGATCTGTTGATATGCCTTGATGAGGGAGGAGATGTTTTTGCGGGGTTCTAACGTCCCCACAGTCAAAATGAATTGATCCAGGCCATATTTCTGTTTTACCGTCTCGATCGGTGCAAGACCGATATGCCGGTAACTTGGCGAAGCTGCCAGATAGGTAACATATATTTTTTCGGCAGGGACTCGTAACCATTGGATAATATCTCTCTTTGAGCACTCAGAGATCGTTAATATTGCGGCTGCATGCCTGGCTGCATAAGGGACCATCAATCGGGCGTAATTACGATGCCAGAAGGGAAAGTTGTTCGGGGACTGGAGAATGGTTGTATCGTATATGGTTACGACCTGAGGAGAAGAGGTTGCCAAGGAAGCATACCCGGCCGGGTTATGGAGAAGCTCGACTTTCGCCTTACGGGCTTCTAGTGGGAGTTTGATATGCTGCCAAAGAATATCCCGGTATAGGGAGTCAAGCCGGGTACGAAGAGTTTTTGCACGAGACATATCTCGTAATTGTTTAACCATAAATGGTATGAACTCGTCATCCGGAAAATAATCTACCAGAGAACGAAGTAGATTACGGGTATATGTACCTGTCCCCGCCTGATTTAGGGCAATCACCGAAGCATCAAAACCAATCTTCAAGGGATTAATTAGAATCACTCCTCACATCTGTAAGCCTATTGAATTTCAAGAAGATTCGAGTTAATCCTGCAATCATACCCATATGCACCCACGGAAACGACAGAAGGATTCCATCGGTTGTAAAAAAAGTTAATAGCATAAGAATTGACGCCAGTAAGAAAGGAAACAAAAGATCAGGCACATTCGGAAGTTTAGTAAGAAAGAGAGCATTCGCATGAAACATAACCAACCATCCGAAAAAGAGAACGACGCCTACTAAACCTGTATCGAAAAGGATAGAAAGAGGAAGACTTCCTATGTACCCACCGAGGCGTCCATATATCGGGTTCCCCATGGAATCACGGCCAATATTTACTTGACCATAAGAATTCGCACCATGGCCAAGAATATAATGCCCCGACATTTGATCCCATGCTGTACGATACATACTTATCCGACCTGTGAGGGATGAAGAATTACTCGGATTCAGGATTGTCCCAATAATTCGATCTGTATACGATGTGTGGATTATTCCAGTAACCAGTATCAACCCGCAAAAAACGAGGATGGATGAAACGAGGGCGATAATATAAAAGTTCCTTCTTGACAGCCTTCCGCGGAACAGAGTATCGATTATCAGTCCGACAAAAAAAACCAGTTGGGCCGACCTGGTCCCGCTGATCAGTACACCGATAAAAGCAATCAAAAATTTAAATATACTGGATCGGTCTTTCGCTTTATGATGAACTATTCGGTCCCATAGGATAACTCCTAGCATCATGGCTGAGATTCCATAAAAGTTCGGTTCCCAAGCGAGACCCTGTACCCTTCGATAGGTAACGATATCAGTATAGGACTCTGAGAAATAATTGGTTTTCATGAGAATATCTAGAAGACACCCTCCGACTCCTATAAGGATTACGATAAACCAGACATCCAAATATATCTTGCTTGATTGTATTCCCCATTTCGAACAGAAATATGCGGTTACAAAAAGGGTTAAACCTCCAGAAATTAGCAAGTAGAGAGATCGAAAACTTACATTAAATATTGGTGAAAATAATATAGATGATACGAAGCTGACAATCAACCATGCAACAATCAGCGCCCACCCGCTAACGATCGCGGGATTTGGGACACCTTTGGCTAGCACTAAAATTGTAATTGCGATGATCACCAGAATGTATTCGATTCTGACTGATGATCCGTTAATCGGAATCGTGTAGCGACTGGCAAAACTTAAAACCAGGATGAACAAAAATAGATATTTCCACCAGATCCACACTTTTATACGCATGATAAGTGCTCTATTAACACGAACAGAACCTGGGATATCGAGAAATATATGCTTAGTCATCAGAAAGGGTAGTCTATTGCCGCCAATTACGAAAAAAACGAACAACTTTCCCGGCAATTTCAACTCCAAATCCCGGGAGTATCGAGAGTGGTAATGCTAAGACCCAGAACGACCAGGCTCTCGCATTGTACTGCAATAAGTTGATTATTAATCCCCTTACATCTTCTCGACGAGCTTTCAATAGTGCCAACCGGGGAAGGACGTAATCTCGCACAGCAAGGTTTTCTGCCGCACGGATTGCATTTCTAGAATAACCCTGACCCTCCAATGCCTCGATCGTTTGACCAATCCCTTGAATGAAATAACGGTTCCAAGTTGAGCTATTCATTGACAAGTCGCCCCTATTTTGGACCAAAGGAGATGAGAGATAGAGGACTTTACAATCCTTGGCTGCTACCCAATAAGTTGCGTAAAGAAACGATGCACCTACACTTGCAAACCGTTCAAAATCCTGGTAAGGAATGTTCAGAAACTTAGCTTTTTCGATAACACTGCAGGAAAGATATCCGAGCTGCCCTCCAAACATGCGTAATAACTGATTTCGGTCGTTAATCACTTGGTCTTGAGGAATACGAATACTCCTGGGGCGAATAATAGTAGTGAAGTCTTGCACCCAGACAGAAAAATTAACAATAATGAGGCAATATCCCTTATCCAGTTGGCGAAGTACCTGTTTGACAGATTCCAAAGTCAACCGGTCATCATCCCCGAGAATCCAAATATACTTCCCTATCGCTTGGGTGGCTACCCGATAGAAATTCGCCTCACCTCCAATATTCACATCATTTCGAAAATATTTAATATTTGGGAATTGGAGGTATTGTTCTTCAATCAATTTCTGGGTATCGTCAAGACTGGCATTATCCGAGATAACAATCTCAATCTGTTGTTCAAATCCATATGCTGAGGATAAAATGCAATCGAGCGCCTGTTGAAGATAACCAGCCCGATTATATGTGGGTATACAGATCGATAATATCGGAGCCATTTACGCGGATCTGTAATTCTTATAAAAACGAACTAATCTTCGAGTAAGATTATAGCAAGGGCATAAAATGAACCGTGGAATGATCAAAACGGGATATATGAACACCCAAAAAGATTTGTATGTCCCATATGTTTTCACTAAACGCTCTTCCTGGGCTTTAAGACCTCGATAATCACCTTTACATCGTTTGAGCATTACAAGGCCGAATATATTGGCTCGGATGGACCGACTTACGCGTTTACGAACGATATTACGATCTAAAATACCATCTATTACGAGGCCATGGTAAAAATCACTTTCGGCAATTCCGCAGCCTTCCAACCAATCCCAGCGTTGGTTGTCAGGGATTCGAGCTGCCACTTTTAGAGTGCCTAGAAAAACATATGGACCTTTTTCATACATACAAATCCTTGCCGAAATATCCAAATGTGCCTGCCCTGGGCCAAGTTTCACATATTGGGTGTATTTTTCTGCATAATCTCGTTTGAGTGTAAGTGATGAGATAAAGCCTAAACCAGCGAACAAGAAAAATTCTTTCCCGTTTATAAAGATCTTATCCGCCGCAGGCATCTTTAGTCCCTCAGCCAGCCTTGGGTCGCCTTCTCGAAAAGGAAAATGATTTACATACAAAATGGCTGGTTCATAAGTCTGTATCTCTTTTAGGATTCGGCCATAAGAACCAGGTAGGGATATATCATCATCTGAAAAAAGAGAGATATACCTCCCTCTCCCTTGTTCGATGCAAACGACAATATTACCGTCGAAACCCAAATTTTTCTCGTTCCGGTGATAGCGAAGCAGAGGGTACGATTGAATTAGTCGGTCTACCACATCTTTTGTTCCATCTGTAGAGGCATTATCACAGACAACCACTTCAATCTGATCTCTTCTAGCCACCTGAGGAAGGATAGATTCGAGCGCTTTACAGAGCAACTCTGCTCTGTTATAGGTGGGAATACAAATGGAAAGTAATATCATTGTAATTGATAGAATTTATTGGCAGTATTTGTTTTCGGTGATTGAGACTCACGGTCATTCAGATTATCACTCATCTAGTTAGTAATACTACCACCTCTGATCTAGAAGCGGGATGAAAGTTTACCTTCTTGTGTAATCCAATTTGACAATTCTCATCAATTTATTGGTCAGACCTATTGCACTGTCTCTCTAACGGTTTCCTTCGCCTCACAAGTATCGCCCCCATGCCATCTTCGACGTTTTTCTCGAAAAACCAAAAAAGATATTGGTAACCCAATAAAGATTATGATCAATGAATATGCCATTGCCATTATCTCAGCATTGTAAAATCGGGCTGTTATAAAATTTGATATTGTAATCAGACCAGCAAGTCCTAAGTTTACAAACAAGAAGGGTTCCTGCTTATGAGCTCTAAGGTACTCGCCAAATGAATAAATAATCACCCCAGCTATCCCGGCAACCGAAAGTAATATAAATGCTGGTAAGGATAACACTCGATTTCCATAAGTAGGATAGAAATGCTTAGCGAGGATAAGGATAATGGTTACCCCTAGCGATACCGTAATTGTTACTGCCAACGCTTGTAGAGTATTTTGGATTGCAGCTCGATCTAACTCCTTAAATTGTCTACGCTTCACAAATGACCCATAAGTCACCGAACGTGTTGATATCCAAGGCATTCCGGCGTTGGTTGTTGTGTCCACCAAGTTCCGACTCATCCCCATCTGGCCTGCCTCAACGGGATTCCGATAGGAAAACAACAATGGATTGAATACATAACCCATAAAATAGGAGGATAACCAGCTGAGCGCTACCCTCCATTGCATTGGTAAAATTTCTCGCCGCCAAGAGATTTGATCTCTAGTCTGTTCGTTTTGGAAGGATTTAAGTTGTCCGATCAAACCAGGGAATGATTTAATGAACCAAATGAGAAAACAAATTGATTGTGTAAATTGGAGGATAGCTGCAGAGTATAATTTCATTCCGAGTGCTAAAGAACCACAAAAAAATAATGTGCTTAAAATGTTTTGTATTAGACGAATTCGCTGAAGGTCGGTCACCCTCGCGCAGCCGGATAGTACCGAAATTATTGGAATAAGACAATTCCCTGTTGCAGATGCTAAGATCAAAAGAATCCAAGGGATACTGTATTGAAACGGGGTGAGCCCTGCATTAGTCTTAAAGAATATTAGACCAACAGGGATCAAAACAATCCCTTCCAATATGCTTATCACACTATACCATTTGATTGACTTATTAACCATGGAAAATAGCCGGGAGAGAGATGCATCATCTCCCAGTATCGTACCCAACCCACTCCACTGTAAATTGGCGTACTCATTACTTGAAAAATGGGTTATTACTACCCCCAATCCAAGCTCAAGAAAGACATTGAGGGATAAAATACTATAAAAGGTATAGTAATAACCTTGCTCGATTGGTGATAAAAACCTCGCAATACTATAAAACATAACCGGCTGAAAAGCTGCAGAAAATATTTTACTGAATAGACTATAAGAAATCGCCCGGTCTATCCCAATAATCGAACGGCCTTTCTTCAAAATTGCGAAGAAATTTTTCATAGTTTTATAGCCGGAGCCAAAACGAGGGAAATTCATTGAATTGAAATGGATTGTTTTTTCGGAGGTGCCCGTATCGACATTGAATCATAGTGAGTAACATGAGCAATTCATTTCCTACCCTCAATTCAGCTGACCTGTCTTATTCAATATCCCCCCAATCTTCATCGGTTCAATAAATACTTGCCCTCGTGACATTTCGATAACGTTTAGCATCTCAATGGTTATAATAATCCACTAATTTGATTCCACTTGATAGTTCGCTGGATAGCCAGGTCTAAATCTACAGACAATCCCAAACCAAGGTCGATTTTTGCCATGCTCACGTCAGGAACAAATTTAGAATTGTGCAAATTCCGATCCATGCCGGTCCCCACCAAAACCTTGGGCCGTATCGGGAAATTTCCAGATATTTTTTCAGCAAGCTCGGCCAAGGTAATACCCCGGGGACTGCCTACATTATAGTTTTTACCAGTTGCTCCTTGCCCCAGAATGCGCAGTAGCCACCATGCCATATCACTTGCGTACATATAGCTTCGTACGGTTTCCCCGTCTCCTTGAATCCGGATAGGCCCCCCTTGCAGACTGTCGCGGATAAAATTGTTAATCGCCCATGGACGATCCAAACATTGATAGGGTCCTAAAAATGCAAATGGTCGGGCAGTGACAATTGGCATACGGTATTGGTTACGATAGGTCGCACACAACATCTCCCCAAAACGTTTGGCTTCGATATATGCACTATTCACTGATGCGCAATCTATACCCCCAGTAAAACTCTCGGGTATTCCATCTAAGTCTAATGGCTGGCGACCGTAAATTAACCCAGAACTAATATTCAAAAACTTCTTAAGTCCCGGTAAACGAGTGGCTGCTTCTAAAACTGAAGCGGTTCCTTGGGAAATTACCCGAATAACTTGCAGCGGGTCAGAAGCGTGGAGACGGTTATCTGGGTTACCCGCCGCATGAATCACAAAGCCCACATCATTAGGCAAACCTACCAAATGACGGACATCCTGTTCAATAAGCTCAATGTCTGACCGAGAAGCTAAGTGTGGAGCTTTTTCTCGGAATGAGTATGCTCGGCTTGAGAGTAATAAAAGGCGAACACCTAACCGATCCCGGTCATTTAAATAAGTCACTAATTCTGCCAGCCAAATACCCACAAATCCAGTCCCCCCAGTGATTAATATCCGCTCACCACGCAGTGTTTCTAGCATAGAGATATCGCCAGCTACACGTTCACAATCTTGGTGCACAAGGTCTATTGCGTCTGTATGCACTATTTTTCCCCTCCCTCAGTGGCTAAGCAGGCTGCGACTTCTAGAATCAAATCTTCTTGCCCGGCAACCACCTTCCGACGTCCCAATTCAAAAAACACATCCCGAGAGTCTACTCCATATTCCTTGGAAATTCGCTCTACTGGAGCTGTAAAGCCCGAAAAAACGCCGGCCAAGCCGCTCACGATACTTACAGATGTGATATGCGGCATAACCCGCAGCAGTTCTCTTTCAGCTAAGTCGCTGGCATCCAGTACCTTATAAAGGTCGATCCCGGTTGAATACCCCATTCTTTCAAAAACGGCAACGAGAACCTCTAACTGGGCGTTTCCAGATCCCGGACCGAATCCCCGCGCAGTACCATCAATGATGGTCGCTCCTGCTTGCACAGCGGCGACCGAATTTGCAATAGCCATCCCTAAGTTGTTGTGGGCATGATACCCGATTGGTATATTTAAGCCCTTGGCTAAAGCGCCAACCTTCTCATCTACATCCGCGGGTAAGGACGTACCCGCCGAATCCATCAATACTACTGCCTCCGCCCCATAGGATTCCATTTTTTGTGCTTCTTCAACCAGAACATCTTTGGTTGCCATATGGGTCATCATTAAGACACCAAATACTTCACGACCATTTTCCCGGATATAGCCGATATGCCGCTCGGTAATATCCGCTTCTGTGCAATGGCAAGCAACCCTGAAAACATCTACCCCAATTTCAATAGCTCGTTGTATATCCTTATGGATCGTAGCAAAACCAGGCATAACATGAATACCTAATTTAGAGGAGCTAAGGTTTTCACGAGCTATCTTGAGCATTGCGCCATCTTCAAGCAGACTTTCGCCGACCTGTAGAGAGGATGCCCCCAATCCGTTTCCGTGCCCAACCTCTACAATTGGAATGTGCGCAGCATCTGCAGCTGCGGCATAAGCGGCTATCTGAGTGGCATTCAATTGGTGCTTTACTGCGTGATTTCCATCACGCAGGGTTGGGTCACTTATCAATACCTTGGGCATGTATACTCTCCAAAGGTCGTACTGATATTTCAGTAATTAGGCGGGTTTTGGCGAATTCTTCCGCAGTCGCCACCGCCGCACAATTAATAATGTCCAAGTTGCCTGCAAACATCGGCAAATAATCGCCGAGACCTTGAACTTTAATCATGACCACAATGCGGTTGTTTTCCAATATGGGTGGTACTAAAAGCCGGTAACCAGGCACATAGGATTGAATCCGGTTGACCATTTCTTTTACTTTGGTTTGCAATTCCTCAAGGTTTGGTCGTTTCACTCTAGCAAAAATAGTTGTTTGCATATCTACACATGGGGAGGCTGGGTTGAGTATCAGGATTGTTTTTGTATGATGCGCGTTCGCAAAAGTCTCTAACGCTTTTTCAGTCGTCTCAACATATTCATCGATATTTCTTCGGGTGGCCGGCCCAGCGCTCCGCGAAGCAATGCTGGATACAACTTCAATATACTCAACCTCAGGATGAACTTGGGAAATCATGTAGGCAATCGGGAGGGAGGCCTGCCCGCCGCAAGTGACCATGTTAATATTCCGGTATCGAAGGCAATCCTTTAAGTTAATCGCTGGAACACACATCTCACCCACACGTGAAGGCGTCATATCAATCACTACTTTACCTAGTTTTTCAATGAGTGCCCAGTGTCTTATGTGGTCAAGAGCAGAGGTTGCATCAAACAGCAAATCCCAATTCTCAAGATTATTCAGGACCGCCTCAATCCCTTGATCGGAAATCTTTACACCTAAGCTATTTGCTTTCACCATACCCGGCGAAGATAAATTCCGCCCGGCAAAGAGGGTGCAATCCAAATATGATGATCGGAGAGATTTGATTAGCAAATCTGTCCCGATATTTCCACTTCCTAGTATTGCTACCTTTAATTTTCCTGGTTGGGAATCCGCCATTTGCCGCTTCTTTCTTCTTAAATATCCTTGGCCGAATATTATCTACAGATCCAATTGTTCAGATTTTGGATGCAGGCCGATCGGCATATTTCTCCTGAGCTCGTCACGTGGTAGAAGTGGCGACAAATCTTCTAGGGGTGGGGAAACGATCGAGCCGTCCTTTTGAGTAGCAAGGGAGAGTTTTGGGAAAAAATATTGTTCTGGATCCATAAATACCTCGCAAATTAGTGGACCAACGTGCGCCTGGATATCAGGAATTACTTCTTCAAAGTCACTCCAGGATCTGATCTGAAATGCAGGAAAACCAAATGCTTTTGCCAGAGCGGTGAAATTCGGGCAAGAAACCCCTGACTCTTTGGTAGCTGCCACATAACGTCCATCGAATAGATTTTTTTGCGTATGCTTGATCATTAAGTAACCATCATTGTTAAATATTATGATCTTTATTGGCAATTGATGATGTACCACCGTTTGAAGTTCTTGTAAGTTCATCATCATGCCCCCATCACAGTTTAGGCAGAGAACTTCTCCCTTAGAACGTGCAAAGGAAGCTCCAATTGCTGCCGGAAGACCATATCCCATTTCACCCAAGCCAGTTGATGTCATTAGCCGTTGGCCTTTGTGAATTCGCAGGGCTTGATGTCCACTCAATAGGGCGGTTCCCATGTCCGTAACAATCACTTGGTCAGGTTTAAGATATTCAGATAACCTATCCATAAAAGCATAGGAATTAATATATCCATGTTGATCCTGATGCTCTGGACCGATCCATGGATAATTGCTTCGGTAATCATCGCACTGTTCAATCCAGGCCTTTTTCTCAGGAATTGGATCTCGACTAGCAGCATCTATTAGTGAGCGAATAATAATTCCTGCATCTTCACAAATTGGCAAAGTAACTCGAGGGACGTGTTTTTGGGCTTCCGCAGGATCCACATCTACAACAATAATTCGGGCAGTGCGAGCGAATTCGCTCATATCGTAGCCAACCTGGGGAATGGCTAATCGTGTGCCGAGCGCGAGAAGCAGATCGCAGTTTTGGAGGATAAAATTAGCACTCCTCTGTCCATACACTCCAGCCCGGCCAAACACTAAAGGATGATCGGAATCAACCATGTCGATGCCAGCCCATGATACAAGAGCAGGGATATTTAATGTTTTTAAAAGAGGCTCGATCAAATTGACGGCATTTGCCAGGCGAATGCCGTGTCCGAGCCATAGTAATGGTCTTTGAGATTCAGATATCATTTTAATGATTTGATCGATATTTGCCTCAAGCGACAACGGATCTGTAGACTTGGAGGGAGCCAAAAAAGTGGCTAAGTCTTCTTCTTCTACCCACGCAGATTGTATACTCATGGGAACATCTATCCAACAAGGTCCAGGGCGCTCTGCCTGACTTATATAATATGCTTTTTCCAACTCATAAAGGATTTGCTTAGGATCTTTGATTCTCTTCGCGTACTTTGTTACCTTCTTTACCATTTCCACACTATCGAAACCTTGTACCCCCCAAATACGTAAAGGATTTTCATCGATAGTGTACTTGGCGTTCTCATTTCCCGAAATTACTATACCGGGAATGGAATCCATCCACGCACTAACAACTCCGGTAATAGCATTACTTGATCCCCCTCCAGCTGTCACCAAGCATACAGTCGGTTTGCCGCTTAGGCGGAAGTATGTTTGCATTGCCATAGTGCCGGCTTGCTCGTGGTGAACACTAATGATTTGAGTAAACCCTCGATTAGCTATCGAATCAAAGATATGGGCGTTCGCTGCTCCAACAATTCCAAATACATGTAATATCCCGTGGTCGGATAAGAATTCCGCAATGAGATCACTTACCTTAATCTTCATTCGTTATTCCTTTCTGAATCATTGAGTAAGATAATCTCGTTTGGCAATCCTAATTGAGATATTTCTTCAACAATTTCTCGTTGGTGTAATGTGGTAGCTACGAGGATCGGTGACGTCATATTTCGAATTTGATTTGGCGCAAGAATTGGAATATTTAGAAATTTCTGCCCCTGATTTACAGGATTACCATCCACAAAAGCATCAATCTGGGCTTGTCCTAAACTTGTCTCAACCAGTAGTTTCATTACTAGTTGCCCAGTTCCCCAAATAATCAAATGTGGTGATTTTGATAGTGCAGTTTGAATTTTCAATTCCATAGCAGTTAATATCACCTTTGATCTTCGAATATAACTCAGGATGCTAGCCTCCAAGCCCATATCCTGTACAAGATTAAATATTTGGTTCCCATCTGATGTTTTGATCCAAATACTATAGATTACAGAATAAAGGTGATTAGGGCTCATCTCAATTTCTTTTGTGCCTTCTTTAACCAAGAGAAAACCCGCCGATCGGAATAAGTTTGCTAGACTAATCTTCGAAAAGTGATTAATGTGTTCAACATTGAAGTCTTGATAAGGTGAAAATGCTTGATCAATATAATGGGAGGGATCAGGCACTTCAATGTAAAGCTGGCTAGATGTACCTGTTATTGTACATATCGATTGTATAGCTTGTCGCAAATCACAGACATGCTCAAGCACGTGCGATAGGATTACACAATCAAAAATCCCTATTTGTTTAGGAAGCTGCGATAACGAACCCTGTTCAGCATTAATACCTCGCCTTCGAGTCTCTGCTACGCATACTGGGGAGGGATCCAGGCCGAGGAGGTTTCTAAATCCCAATTTGCGCAACGGTACAAGCAAGCCTCCATTTGCGCAACCAATATCGAGAATATGAGCATGTGGATTCGGTAATATTTCAGCAATCTGCTTAGCTGTATTTTCGAGTCGACCGGCATCCCAAGGTGTATCTCCCGACCCGATGGACGTTTTGCTATTTACGTATTTTGAAAGCTTAACATAATAACGGTTATATGTGTTTTGACCAGAGGGCGTGTCCGCAAAAATAAAACCACATTGCTTACAACAGACCACGTTGTATTTATCTGGCAATGGGTGATTGTTAGGCAAAATAAACTTCTGTTCATGCAATAAATTTACTTCTTCAAAATCACAGATGGGACATTTTCGATATGATACTTGACCCATTATAAACCCTCAATTCAAGTTTCAACTCACCAAGCCGACAAGGTCATTTGAAGCGCATTTGATAGATTGATTGTCTGACGTAGCCCTAACTCAATCCTGGCTCTTTGTGTTGAAGGAACATAATATTGTGGCTGTATACCTGGTATTGCTTCTTCAACAATAGAAATTCCCGGCTGGAATTCAAACCTTTCCGCAACTAGTTTAGCTAAAGCTAAGATGCTGATTGCTTCTTCCGAGCCAATATTATAAGACCTACAAGACTCTCCACGTAACAAAATCGTCCAAAGCCAAATCGCCAAATCCGCTGCATACAGGTATGAGCGGATAGGCGTGCCATCTCCATTTACCCGGATTGTTTTCCCGGCTAGACCATCCCTAATAAAGTTACCAATTGCGTAATGCCTATCCAACGGCAAATAAGGTCCTACGAACGCAAAACAACGCGCGATTTTCGCTTCAAATCCTTCTTGCTTTGCATACAAGCTACACAAGGTTTCGGCTGCGCGTTTACCCTCTCCATAAGCTGAGCGTGGATCCGTGGGATCAGGAGCGCCTGGATATTCTTCCGGAATGTGGGTTATCTCCGGTGGCTGCCTGCCATATACTGCTCCAGAACTGGTCAGCAGGAATTTCTGCGTGCCGCACTTCCGCGCAAATTCAAGAGTATGGTGGGTCCCCGTCACTATGGTATCAAACATGGCCAAAGGGTCATGGTCATTGAGCGTGGCGCTGGCTTCCGTGGCGGCATGGATGATGTGGGAAAAGGAGCCAGCCGGGAAATCAAAGTTCCGCACATCGCCGGTGACAAGCTTGATAGCCGGATGGCAAGCCAGGTGCGGGACTTTCAGTTGGAAAGCATCTGGATTGCGGGTCAATACATGGGCAGTGGCCTTCAGGTTCAGTTTGTCGTTTGCCCAGCAAAAACTTTCGAGCAACCAGCAGCCGAAAAAACCGGTGCCTCCAGTTATAAAGAGACGCTGGCCGCGGAGTTCATCCCACAGATTCTCTGTGTTAGCCAGAATATGATCCAGGTCCTGCGCCAGGCGGTTTTCCATCAGTCTATTCCCATGCATCGATGCGAATTGCGTCGGTGGTTATCCCTTGTTGGCACAAATCTTGTGAAATCGTCCTTAGCATTGGAGGAGGACCCGAAATGTAATATGTAGCCCTAAGAGGGTTCTTTAGATGCTGTAATACCACTGGAACCGAAAGACGGCTGCAGATCTCACCGGGGGCGGTCAGACCTTGTTCCGTAAAATATAATACTTTCATCTGCGGAACAGTCATCGCACATCGATCTACCAGCTCTCGATAGATTAGGAGATTGCTTGTACGGGCGCCATAAGCCAGCGTTACCGAATGGGGGAAGGTAGGGAAAAGGTTCAACAGAAATGCAGTGAAAGCAGTAATGCCTGTGCCCCCGGCGAATAAAACAACATCCTGGGTCTCTTCAATAATAAATTCACCATAAGGCAGCTTGACCCAAACCCGCCGGCCTTCAAACAATTCAAGCTCCATATGCCGCGTAAACTGGCCTTGTACCGAATACGTGATCTGTAATGTATCCCGGGATGATGGCGAGCTGGCAATTGAAAAAGCCCGTGAATCTGGCCAGAAGCCGGCCGGATCATATTCATCCAGGGCCAGGTGCAAGAACTGCCCAGGGCGGAAAGCCGGCAAATTTTTTTCTGGGATGAGTTCCAGGGTATAAACGTGGCTGCCGTGGTCGATAACCTTCCGGATTTCACAGCGGATCTTGCGACTTAATGCCAAGGCTAAGCCCTCTCTCCTTGCATAAACCGGCTGAACGTGGCTTGAATCCAATCCAACTGCTCATTCCTAATCCCTGGGTACACACCGATAAAAAAAGTGTTGTTCATGATGGTATTCGTATTGTCCAGGTTGCCCACAATCCGGCAGTCGATATGCTCAAAAGCTGGGTGACACAACAAATTACCACTGAACAGGTTGCGGGTTTCAATGCGGTTTACTTCGAGGAAACGGGTGAGTTCATTCCGGGTGAAACCGGCCTCCGGACGGACTGTGATCACAAACGAGAACCAGGAGGGGTCTGAATTCGGCAGGGCTACTGGAAGGATCAAGCGATCTGTGTAAGGTTGGAGCATCGCCTGCAGCGCCTGGAAATTAGCTTTGCGCGCCGAGATAAAGGCCGGTAGCTTTTTCAACTGCGCTACGCCGATGGCAGCCTGCATATCGGTTACTTTTAAGTTATAACCGATATGGCTATATACATATTTATGATCGTAGCCATGAGGCAAGCTGCCGAACTGCTGGCTGAAGCGCTTGCCACAGGTGTTGTTCTCTCCCCCAGAGCAGTAGCAATCGCGACCCCAATCGCGGATGGACCGGGCAATTTTTCCCAATAGCTCATCATCCGTCACCACGCACCCACCTTCACCCATGGTGATGTGGTGGGCTGGGTAAAATGAGTGCGAAGCAATATGACCAAAACTACCCGTTAGCTTGCCACGGAAGGTGGACCCCAGGGCATCGCAGTTGTCCTCGACCAGCCATAAATCATGCTCTTTAACCAGATCCAGCACAGTATCGAGATCAAATGGCACTCCTAAGGTGTGGGCCATCATGATAGCGCGGGTTTTGGGTCCGATAGACTGGACTAACAGATCGGGGTTGGCAGTGTAGTCGCCCAGATTGACATCGACGAAGACCGGACGCAACTGATTTTGGAGGATGGGAGCCAGAGTGGTTGGAAACCCGGCAGCGACTGTGATGACTTCGTCACCTGGTCTTAATCGCCGGTCGCCCAGTTTCGGAGAAGTCAGGGTGGTCAACGCCACTAAGTTGGCCGAAGAGCCTGAATTAACCAGCAGGGCATCCGAAACACCCAGGTATTCTGCGAATGAGCTTTCAAATTCTTCGGCATAGCGGTTGGCGGTCAGGAAAAAATCCAAGCTGGCATCTACCAGGTTGACCAACTCTTCAGAATCGAAAACACGCCCGGCGTAATGGACCCGGTCCTTTTCTGGATTAAAGGATTTTCCGGCGAACCTCTCCTGGTAATAGGCCTCCACCAATGTAAGGATTTCTTCCCGCAAGTTCGTCATTGATTAATAAACTCCTTGTACCAACCGATCGTGCGCTCCAAACCTTCATCCAGGGTGAAGAGCGGTTTCCAGCCGAGCTGGGTGCGGGCTTTTTCGGCATTCAGGTATTGGAGGCGAATTTCATTCGAGGTTTCGTTACACACGGTGGGCTGAAGATTGGAGCCCATCAAGGACAAGATTTTCTGCACCAGTTCGATGACGGTGATTTGCAATTCATTTGAGAAATTAAAGGCCTCACCGATTAAAGCCTGGTTTCCACTCAGTTTTTCGGCCAGGCTCATGTATGCACCTGCACCATCTTCAACGTAGAAATAATCTCGCACGTACTGTCCATCCGATCGAATCAGGGGAGATTGGCCGCGCAGGATGGAGCGGATCGTGCCTGGAATAATGCGATTCCAATTCAGGTCGCCTCCCCCATAAAAATTTCCGCAACGGGTGATGACTACCGGTAAGCCATATGTCACCGCATAGGTATGCGAGATGAGATCCGCACAGGATTTACTGACGTCATAGGGGTGCTGGCCTTGCAGCGGTGTGGTTTCATCGTAGGGTAAGGCGTCTTGATCGCCGTAGGCTTTATCCGAAGAGGCCACAACGATTTGTTTGACTTTCGGACTGCGCCGGCAGGCCTCCAGTAAGGACCAGGTGCCACCGATGTTCGTCTCAAAAGTGGAAACGGGGTTGCGGTTGGCAATAGTGACGATCGTCTGGGCCGCCAGGTGGATAACGGTATCGATCTCGTATTCACCCAGCGTCCGTTCGAGGAGTGCCTGATCGCGGATATCCCCGCGTACCGTCTTCACTTTTTCGATTAGTCGGGTCCGGACAAGCTCACTTTGTGGAACCCAGTCGCGCACCAAGCAGACGACATCCGCTCCGGCTTCGTGGAGTTGCTTAACTAACCAGCTGCCGACCAGGCCAGTAGCGCCAGTGACAAACACCGGGCGATCTTGCCAAAAGGGACTCATCATCACCATACTTTCCAGGGCGCCTGCCCATCCGACCAGAGTTTTTGGAGCATCTGGACATCACGCAGGGTGTCCATGCAGGCCCAAAAATCCGGGTGACGATAAGCCATTAATTGCCCTTCCCGGGACAACTGTTCCATGGGCTGCCTCTCCAAAACTGAACCATCACCATCCAGATATTCCCGGACTTGCGGCTCAAATACGAAGAAACCGCCGTTGATCCAACCCTCCCCAATTTGAGGTTTTTCCTCAAAGCCGGCCACCTGATCGCCATCAAGGGAAATGCCACCAAATCGGGAAGGGGGCCGAACCGCAGAGACAGTCGCCAGGCGACCATGATTACAATGGAAAGCCAGCAATTGGTTGATATTAATATTGGAGACCCCATCGCCATAGGTGAGGAAAAAAGGCTCATTGCCGATAAATTCGGCGGCTTGTTTCACGCGGCCGCCGGTTTGAGTATGCAATCCGGTATCTAAAAGATGAACAGTCCAGTCTTCACAGTCGCCATTGCGAACCGTGATCTCTCCACTAGATAAATTCACCGTGAGATTGTGATTTCGATAGTGGTAATTGATGAAATATTCTTTGATTAAATCCCCTTTATACCCTAAGGCGATGACAAACTCATTGAAGCCATACGCGGCAAAAGATTTCATGATATGCCACAGAATGGGCTGTCCGCCGATTTCTACCATCGGTTTGGGTTTAATCTGAGTCTCTTCGGCGAGACGTGTGCCCATTCCCCCAGCAAGGATCACTACTTTCATCGCATCTCCTCCTCAATTCACGGAATGATACTTCAATTCCGCGGTTGCTCAGGGTTGATTCTTTCTACCCTGATCCAATCGATGACTGCATTCCGATCTACCCCGTTCACCACCTCATCATTGATAAAACGAATTCCAATCAATTGGATCCCGCTCGATAAAAGAATGTCCGTGCCCACTTCTTGCCAGCTTGAATCTCCTCGAATAAATTCGAGTACGGCTTGGGACGAGAAATTGCGTTCCACCTGGATCCTTATGGGTGGTGGGGCTGAATTCTTTGCTTTTACTGTCAGCCGATATTGACCTGCCTGAGTGACATTTACGGGCGCGAAGATTGCCCCATTCCAAAATAAGGTAGCGGATCCTAAACCTTCTGAAGGAGATTCACTCACCGGCGTACCGTTCGTCCAGGTCAGATCCCTGGCATTGATCTGGATCTGATCAGAAATGAGGTGAACCTTGATCGTTGGGTCTGCATTTTCATTACTGCTCATGCCGTCAACCAAACGGGCAAGTCTCCAGGAGAAACGATCTTCAGCAGACAAGGTTGAGTTCGTTAGTATTGCTCCAGAATAAAACAAGTCGGCCACGCGAAATTCACCTGCATCAAATGACGCCCTTGCCTGCCGGAGGAATTGATCAGCATCAACTCCTGCAAGAGAGAATTCACTCGCGACAGTATGAATATATCGAGGTGTTCCGCAGGGGGTATCTGACACTGCAAGGACGGACGAAGAATCTGACTGACAAGCCGCTAGCAGCGCTGATCCAGCATTCAGATGACCGAGCGGGTTTTTCGGGCGGAGCTCCACGTATCGTCGATAAGCCTCGACAGCTTTCTGAAAATCACCTAGAAGGCAATACGCCTTGCCCATTTCCAAAAAACTCTGTGAAGCATATGGGGAATACATGATTGCTTTTTCCAGATCAGCTAAAGCCTTTTCGATCCGCTCAGTTGACCCCGCATCATTTTGGACAAGCATCAAACAAGGAGTCGCATCAAAGAAGTGATGCAAAGAAGTTATAACGAGGGGTGCCATCTCTTTCCCAGCCGATTGCTGGTAATATAGGCCAAGGATAGGTCGATACACAACCAATATCAACAGAAGCAACGCGATGGTCGCCATTCCACCAATCAGCCATCGCCTGGTGGTATGCATCCGTTTCATTAACTTTAACGAAATCCTCCCAATCAGATCAGGCAGGCTTTGTGACCGAGGTAGAGCCAACCTTTTCTGTTTCTGCCAGGGTGTCTTTCCACCAGGCCATCACCAACACTCCGCTTACCCCGAAGAAGAAGCCGACCACGATGGCAATGGCCGTATTTCTCAAGCGATGAGAGGAGACAGGAGCCTCGGGCACGACCGCTTGAGCGGCAAGTTGTACTGAGCCATTCGTATCACCCGTCGAGATTTTCGTTTCGTCCACCTTCCGGGCAAGAGTCGTGTAGGTCTCCTGAGCAACGTCGCGAGTCCTTGTCAGCCGGTCTTGTTGAATTTTCATCTCCTGGACCTGCTTTTGAATTTGTAATATTTGAGGGCTAATCTCTTGTAATTTGCTATCCGCATCTTTGGATTGGGATTGGATGATGAGTTCCATTTGGCTCAAGAATGTATCTTGTTGGGGACGCGACATCGACTCGGATTTACCGGTAGGATCTACCTGGAATTGAATCCCAGCAGTATTCGGCGAAATAACCGACCCTCCGTTTTGCGGTGGATTGCTTTGCACAGCGGATGCAGGTTGAGGGTTAAACGCTCTCATTTGAAGGTATAACAAAGTGATCTGGTCAGTCAGATTCGGAGCAAAGTCCCCGGATTGGTTGGCCAATCCATTTTTTAGCGCCTGAATATCCTGACGCAAATAATCGATATTTCTTTGGCGAGCCAGGTATTCATTCTGCGCCTGGAGCAATGAGTTTAATTGATTCGTTAGAATAGAGAGCTGATTATTACTCTGAAAATCAATGATCGCCTGCTCGGCATTTTCCAGGACATTCGTTGAGTTCTTCAACTCGGATTGGAAATATTCTACCTGATTCGTATTTTGCCCCCCATAGATTCCTTTCGCCTTGCTTATATAGAGGGTAGTCCATAAGTTCGTTAGTGCAGCAGCCTGTTTAGGATCCGGTAGAGTAGCTGAGAGAGCAATCAGGCTTGGGTCACTTTTCGAAGTAACCTTGAGGATTTTTCGCAAATCATCCAGGGTTTGAATACTTGTGGGTCTGTCTTTCCAAATACTAAACATACTTACCAATAGCTCGTCATTGGTTGCCAGCTCTTGATACGCACCGTAATTTTGGGTTAGATTTTGGACAGTCTGAAAACGTGGGTCGAAATTTAGTACATACTGCGGTTTCGTAATAGCCACCAGTGAGGTAGCCTCATAAGATTTACTTCCCAGAGTTGAGAGTAAGAAGGCAATCAAACCTGGGACGATGGTAATCACTAAGATCCAAGGCCAATTCCTGATCAGGATACGGATCCACTTCTTTAGATCAATTTCAATCTCATCCTGCATATTGACATCCTCCTGCCAAAGAACTTGTTCGTGATCCATAAATGCTCCGCCCTTTCGACATCGATCGAGCAGAGTCGCAAATCATCTATTAACCTATGCAACGCCGAGTTATTACCATCCCGGTTTTGTGTCCAGCGTATCATTTTTTGGCACAACCATCATTGAGAGCGCTCGTTTGATTCGCTCCTCGCCTGGACAATGGTCTATTTAAATCAACAACGGCGTATTTTTTAGGCGAATCAGCCCCGATTCGTGATATTGGGTGTACAGGACTCATTACCAATCATTTTTAGATCCAGTAGAAAAGAGCAGACTGAGTGGTGGAGGTCATGAGCGGTGACTGATGAATTTCTTGGGATTTCCTATTTGTATCAAGAAATTTCCCGGTGACCAGGAGGTCAGTATAATCAAGATCAGAATGTATGTCAACGTTGCATTGACATCGATATCATTTTGACACCGTATCTTTATTGCATCCCTGTCGGACATGCTTGGAGTCTATTCCTGATGGATCGTGATTGTCGTTTATAATCACTCCGATCAATGATAAGTTCCGAATGCCCAGTTGTTATCCTACTTTGAAATCGGGAAGCTCCCATGTCTCCTTGTAAACGATGGATGCTCTTTATTATCATTAGCACACTCTTAATCAGTACATCCTCCATCTTTCAAGTTGCCGGACAAACCAACGAGAGTCCCACGGTCTACCTTCCCTTAATTCGAAATCCTCTTTCTCAATCGACCTTTGGAGCAGAGCTCTCAACCCCCAAATTCTCTTCGGTTCTCCCGAGGGTCGAGGAGAGTGGCATTTACTGGGTCCGCGCCAATGGTTTGCTCTGGTCACAAGTCCAACCGAACAACTCCAACGAGTGGAACTGGCAGAACGTGGCATCGTTGGAGGCGGGTTTATCGCAAGCCTTCCCAACCGGGGCACAGGTGATCCTGGTGATTCGAAGCACTCCGGTATGGGCCCAGCTTTATCCTGGTTACTTTTGCGGCCCGATGGCAGCCGATAAAATCGCAGTATTTAAAAACTTTGTCAAAGAGGCGGTCAAAAGGTACAGTGCCCCCCCATTCAACATCCGCTACTATGAGGTCTGGAATGAACCGGATGCAGACCCTTATACGACCAATCTATCTACCGATAGTGAATGGGGATGCTGGGGGAAACAATCTGACCCATATTACGGGGGTGGGTATTACGCCGATATGCTAAAGCAGGTCTATCCTGCAGTGAAAAGCGCCAATCCGAATGCACAACTTCTCATTGGTGGTCTCCTCTTGGATTGCGACCCATTTCAACCTGGCACTCCAGGTCGTTGTGGTTCTGAAGCAGCCTCTCGCGCGCCAAAATTTTTCGAAGGGGTATTAAGGAACGGCGGTGGTTCGTTCTTTGATATCGTAAACTATCATGCCTATACCCAGTACAGCTCCTCTGAAAATCCAATATTATCGGAAAAAACCTACACTACTTGGGAAAAACGGGGGGGAATTGTCCAAGGCAAAATTTCATATCTTCGTGAGTTGATGTCATCCTATGCGATAGACAAACCGCTTTTCCAATCGGAGGCGGCGCTGCGGCTTATCAATTCTACAAATCCTACCGGGTTTGAACAGGCGAAAGCCGATTACCTGGTGTGGCTGTATACCCGGAATATTTCTCAAGGGTTGCTTGGGACGACCTGGTTTACGCTCGATGGTCCGGGATGGGATTCTGCTGGCTTGCTAGATGCACAACAGGCACCCTTACCAGCTTATCAGGCGCTAAAGTTTATTGTCAGAGAATTGGCAGGACACGCCTACGATAAATCCATTTCATATCCGGATGTAGCCGGATTTCAATTTAGTAGAGGGAATAGTAAAGTGTGGGTTCTATTTTCAGAAGACAACAATTCTCATGCAGTGCCAATTCCGGTGGACTTTTCGAAAGCGTTTGATGTGGCCGGAAATTCAATCTTGCCGTCCAACGGAACTCTTGTCATTCAACACCCGATCTATATTGAATTTAATCCATAAGCGGCCTTTTTCCATCCATAATTGAGTAGACAGCCCGGTTACCTTGATTTTATCGATGAAGAAATTGCCAGTTCTGTATAGGATTATTCATGAAAAGAACAACTAAGTTATTTACTCCTTTTCTATTGATTATTCTGATTTCCTCAGGGTGCATATCGAATCCCTCATCAGCAACAACTCCAACCATCCCTTCAAAATCACCGCATCTCAGCACAACCAGTCTTGCCACCAATACTGAGGTGCCAATCACTATACCAATAAATACTCCTACTCCAGGTGATGAAGGTTCCCCTGCAAACGACGATCTTGGGTTCGGGGTTGAAATCTCCCGTTTGGATGTTGATTTCTCAAAAATAAAATCAATTGGCGCCAAATGGGTTCGTTACAATGGCGTACTTTGGTCCGACATTGAGCCTCAAGAAGGTCAATATCAATGGGAAAAACTTAGCCAGCTTGAGGATACGATTAAGAGAGCGAATGATGCAAGTCTTCATCTGATTTTGATTGTACGTAGCACACCTACCTGGGCACAAAAGGTTCCCGGGAGTTTTTGTGGTCCAATCTCCCCAGGCAAACTAGGCGCTTTTGCTACCTTCATGGCGGCCGTTGCAGAGCGGTATAAAATTGCACCATTGCTGGTCGAGTACTGGGAATTGTGGAATGAACCCGATATAGCCACAGAACTTGTCAGCGGAGATAGCGTATATGGATGCTGGGGTGACAATAATGATGCCACCTATGGCGGGGAATATTATGCAGATATGTTAAAGACAGTTACCCCTGCCATCCGCATGGCCAATCCTACAGCGAAGATTTTTTTAGGCGGTCTGTTGTTGGATTGCGACCCAACGAATCCGGGTACTGCGGGTCGGTGCAAAGCAGGATATGATCTCCCGCCAAAATTCTTCGAGGGTATTTTGAAATCCGGAGGGGCTGGATCTTTAGATTATGTGAGTTTTCATGGGTATCCTCATTATGATCCAAAGTCAATCAATCCGGTTCCAGCCGAGTTTAATATGCCATCCTGGCAGGCCAGGGGCGGGGTCGTCGCGGGTAAAGCGAATTTCTTGCGCGAAGTAATGGCAAAATACAACGTCAGCCTTCCGTTGTTTCTGACCGAAACCTCACTGCTATGCTCGGAGAAATTACCTGATTGCAACCCCGCTGGTCCGAAATTTTTCGAGAACCAGGCCGAGTATGCAGCCTGGCTGCTGGTAAGGAATAGGGCGGAAGGGATTGGAACGATTTGGTATACCTATGATGGGCCCGGCTGGCGGTCGAGCGGGATACTGGATGAACGCCAGAATGCGAAGCCAGTTTTCACAGCTCTCCAATCAATGGCCGCACTCTTAGAAGGAAGCAATAGTTTCCGGAAGATTGATGAACCTGGTGTTGTTGGTTACCAGTTTTCTACCCCCAAAGGGACTTTTACCTTCCGCAACCCACTGGATAATCACCCAAGCATTCTTGTGGATCAAGGCGCAGAAACTATAGACATCTTTGGCAATCCGATTCCGAATCGTTAACGAAACCAACCATAAAAATGCATTCAAACTTATCCCTGGAAAACAGGATGAGCAAGCTATCGGAGCTGAAGCCGCTCGCACCGTACCTGATTGCTTGTGCGGCTGCGTGTGGTTTGTTATTCTTCTACCGCTCCTGGTCCTACGATGATCCGTACATCACCTACCGGTATGCCTTCAATTTGCTCCACGGAAACGGGTTTGTCTACAACCCCGGTGAAAGGATTCTGAGCACAACCACCCCATTATTCGCCATCCTTTTGGCCCTCCTCGGTTTCATATGGAATGACCTCCCCTCTCTCGCCGTCCTGATCGGCTCGGTTTGCATTGGTGCCAGCGCGCTTATCTTTTTCAAACTTTGCATGAATTGGGGATTCCCATTGGCTGGTTGGGCAGGATTATTCCTGTTACCCACTTTCTCTATCCTGGCGGCGACGCTAAGTTCTGAAACCCCCTTGTATATTATGCTTGGGCTTTGGTTGATCTACAGCTACACGACTGAGAATTTCGCGGTTTCGGGAGTGTTGGCTTCACTGCTGGTTTTGTCCAGACCGGACGGCATCTTATTGCCTGTCTTGCTTGCTGTGCATTTTCTCCTCGAGGCTCGAAAGCCAATCCCATGGAAAGGGGTGATCATCTTTGCCACGATCAGTCTCATTGCCTGGGGAGGGATCTGGATCTACTTTGGTTCCCCTCTGCCGGTTACTCTGGCAGCCAAGCAGCAGCAAGGGGTGATGTCCATCAGTCAAGGCTTTGCTCAGGGCTTACTGACCCTCTATAAACCCCAGTTAAAACAACCCTATTTCGTGGTCGAGGTTGCTCTAACATTCCTCGGAATTGTTTGGCTCCTCTATAAAAAGAGTCCTGCGTGGATCTTGTTGGCATGGACCGTCCTGTATTTCACCAGCTATTCCATGCTAGGAGTCACGCGGTATTTTTGGTATTACGCCCCATTGGTTCCAGGATTTGTTCTCCTCATTAGCATCGGGGTTGAGGCAATAAACCGATTGGGGAAAATGCTGCATCTCCCAGGGGTGGGTATGGCTATTGTCTTGATTTTGATTGTGAGTTTGTTTCTGGTTCAGGGGAGAAGTGTTTACCGTCAAAGTATTAACGTTGATCGACGCGTGGCTATCTACCGTGCAGTCGGAGAATGGCTGAGAGGGAATACTCCACAGGGCAGCAGCGTGGGGGCATTGGAAGTGGGAATTATTGGATACTACTCTCAGAAGCCCATGATCGATTTTGCGGGCTTGATCCAACCCGAAGTCTCAAAACAGATGCGTGCAAATCGTACCTATTTTGACACTGCAAAATGGGCGATCACGAGGTATCAACCTGAATACCTGGTCCTCTATCAGAACAATCAGGCAGACCTGGTCGCTTATTCCGCTTTGTCAGGGTGTAGTGAAGAAACGAGATTTGCTGGGCCTGATTATCAGTTTACGGATACGCTAATGATCGAAAAGTGTGTGTATCGATGAAGCACCAAATGGGAAGATGCTGCTCAAATGACTTAAGGAAAATCCTGTTAGAAATACTTGTAGAATCATTCCCGCAGTTCCCCAACTGACTACCTCGTATGATCATTACTTTGGGGAACCGGCCAAAGCAATCCAAGCGGCTTGTGTGTCGGGGGCAACTTCCAGAATTCTTTGGTAGATTTGTGCAGCAGAGACTGGATCCCCGGTCTGCTGGTAGGCACTTGCTAAATTCAACATTCCGTTCACAACCTCATCCGTATACAAGACCATGTCCATTCCCGGCAACAGATCGGGGCCGATGCTCTCGCGATTAAACACAGACCATCCGTAAGGCGAGTAGGCCACATTGCCTATTCCAAAGGAAGACGTCCGACCAAGGACAAACACGACATCCGTATAAGCCTGGATGGCCTTCTGAGGATCCGAATGATTGAAGTAATACTGGCCCAAACGCAGTCGCGACTCCACAATCGCACCTCCATCCTCGCTGGCGAAGGCAGTTTCGCGTAATTGCTGTTCGGATGGATCTGGAGTCGCCTTGGTTGGAACCGGTAGAGGATTCTCTCGCTGATATTGCGCTACAACCTGCTTCCTGAATGAGGTGGCGCGGAAGAAGTAGGTGCTTGTCCAATCAGGCCGGGCTTTTAGAACTTTCTGGTAAGCGATATTTGCGTCATCCAGTTTCCCACTCACCTCAAGCATGCGGCCGAGGGTCAGGCGGAAGGTAAGCTGAGCTGGGGCGGTATCGGCGGCACGGCGAATGGACTCGATCCCGTTGGTCTGGTCGCCACTTGCCCATTGGAGCAGCCCCGCGTTAGCCCAATTCGTCGCAAAAATAGGTTCAATGCCAAAACCCGCCTGGTAGGCAGCCAGCGCACGCTGTAACTCAGGGCAGTCTTTGGCGGTTCCATCCGGGTTCAGCGCTAGCATACCGTGAGCATAGCCGGCCTGAAACCAGTTGAAGGCCAAGCGGGGATCACGGGCAGCGGCGAGGTCATAATCATCCGCGGCTTGTGCCCAATTCTGCGTCAGGGAGGCCTGGACGCCCCGGATGGCGGGCTGGTAGCCCAGCAGATTGTAGCCCAAGGCACCTATCAATAGCAAGAAGGAGCCGAGCAGCCCCCACGCAGCCGTCTTTTGTCCTCTGGGATGGAATGAGGGCAATTCTGGAGCAGCTAACCAGGCCAGCAGGGCAACTATCAACACCCCGATCCCTGGAGAGAACGCGGGGGTATCGAACTGACTGTGGACGGCCAACCCCGCCAGGCTGGCCAGAATCCCGCCCAAAACAAGGCGGTCCCCACCCTGTGTGGTCTTCCAGCGCCGGTACGCCAGCCATCCAACCATCCCCAACATGCCTGCCAGCGCAGCAACTCCGAACAGACCGGCATCCGCAGCGGTGTTGAGAAGGTGGTTATGGGCATGGGCTAAGAGCAATCCATCCGGGATGGAACTGGATTTCATGAATTCCGTCGCGAAAGTAAAAGGACCACTTCCAACCAACGGCCGAGCCAGGAACCCCTGCCAGGCTACGCTCCATATACTGCTGCGTGCAGAAAGTTGCAGCCCTGTTCCAGCGGAAGTAGTACTGCGGGTCTGCCAGGCGAAAAATGCGATGTCAACCAGGATCGCCCCAAAAACAACCAGCGCTGCAACCCCGATCCAGACACCACGGCGGCGAGTCGTGTTCCACCATTTGCATATTTCCTGGCGCCAATTGAGGGTAATGTACACAATTAGTGCAGCAAAGATCGAGTGCATTGCTAACCACCCCCCACGCGAGGAGGTCAGGAAAAGCAGCGCAAGCATACTCAATGTCCACATACCCAGAAGGAACTTCAGGATGCGTGATCGGGAACGGAGAATTCCAACGATCCCTAACGGCAGGAGCAAATTGAAGTAGGCGGCTGAATAATTTGGATTCAAAATGAGCGCGCTAATCCGGTAAGCGGTCGGCGGCAGGGGATTCGACCAACCTGCTAGCCTGATCCAACTGGAATACCAGCCCATCAGTTCGATCAGGCTAAGCAAGATGGGGGGCAGGCTGGTAAGTAGGATGGTTTTAACCAGCAGATCGCCAGACCAACCTGCGCGAAGCAGGTCAACCAGCAGATAATACGCCAGTGCAATCGCAATAAGCTGAGTCAGTTCAATAGCGCTGCGGCGCGGATCCTTCGAAAACAATGTTGCCGCCGCATAAACGGTCAGCATAGCCAGCCAAGCAGCATCCAGGCGCGTGGCTGGGAATGTGCGCCGACGCAACAATCGGACCGCAAACCAAGTCATGCCTGTAAGGAAAATCAGAACGGAGCTGACCAGGTTGAGGCGGAAAGTCGTCAACCCGTTGAGGGTGCCGCCGATCAAGGCAAAGTAGGTGAGGAAGAAGAAGAGGGCGATCTCTTGGAGGTAATATCTGACCACCGAAGTACTGTTTTGATTGCCCATAGGACTATTATGCTTTCAATGATTCTAAGCAATCTTACTTGCGAGGTTTATCAAGAGCCATATTCAGATCCATGAAAAGCAGGAACTCCTGTTGTTTGAGACCCAGGCGCGCGAGGGTCGAATGACCAGCTCGGGCTGAGGCTCGACAAGATCCTCACGGATATCATTGCGCAGCATGCGCGTTTAAACTCCAGGAATAAGGAATGAGATCTAATGGACGCGAGATATCCATCTTAAGGCATTCTAACCCCAAAGGAAGGAAGCGTCAACTTGCAAAATCCTACAAAGAGCAAACCGCAACCTACAAGGTACCAGCCTCGAGTATTATGCAACGAGAGTCAATCCATCATGGTTTACCACAACTTGGGAATTGAATTATCTAAATTATTTACTCGGATAAGGATATATTATGGGATAATGTAAAAAATCTGTAGTAATCTCAAATCATTGTTATGCTAACCGACATTAAGTTCATCCCTCCCGATATCACTAACCGTGCTCATATGGATTCCCGTTTGACCGCGCGGATTTCCCTCTCGGAGTTTGCCGGCCTGGCCGGATCGTTCGGGGTCTTGTGCATGTTCACCTGGCTACAGGTGAAGGGCGTCTACCAACCCTTTGACTTCAATACCTATCTGCGCGCCATCTCGGGGAACTTCTCGGATTTTTACTACGGCTACTGGATCCTTCCTTTCATTTCACTTTTCCAGTACATTCCCAGTATTGTAGCCTTTTTTGCATGGAGCTTGCTCAATTTGCTGGGGGTGTTTTTCGCGATCCGTGTATTCGGTGGAAAGGCGCTTTACGCGCTGATCTCCTACCAGATGTTTTATATGGTCTTCTACGGACAGATCTTGGGGATCATCATCGGGTGCCTTGCCCTTTTCTGGTGGGCTTATACCCATGGTCACTGGTACCTGGCAGGCATTGCACTTGCTTTCGCTTGCTCGAAGGTTCAAATTGGAGTCCCGTTAGGGTGCGCCTTGCTACTACTGGCTGATACCACCTGGCTTCAGCGCCTCAAAGTGTTAGGTGTCCCGATCCTGGTTTCGATTCTCTCCTTACTGATCTACCCAGGATGGCCGTTGGAGCTCATCTCACGATTGAGCTCTCACCCAGCCAATGATTGGGGGAGTATCTCGTTTTGGCGCTGGATCGGACCGTGGGCGCTTTTGTTATGGATCCCGGTCATCCTTTTCCCGTTAAGAACCAACCAGCGTTTGATCGCGGTTGCGGCGGTTACTGCCCTCAGCTTGCCCTATTTTCAGCAGGCGGATCTTTTGGTTTTAATGGTTCTTCCCGTGGGCTGGTTGGCTTTGTTGGGAAATCTCGGTTTTCTGTTTGTGGTTTTCCAGTGGGGCATTTTCCAATATCTGGGTGTAGTTCCGCTGATCATCTATTTATCGGTCATCTTTCCATCACTTCCAAGGATGATCGATCAAGGTTGTAATCGGGCGCCTAAGATTACGGGGGCTCATCGATGAAGGGAGATTTTCTTGGACGCATATTTATTGGTCTACCCCAGAAAAAACTCCTTCTATTCACCGGGTATTTACTGGTCATCATCCTTGTGGGAGTATCTATATATGGTTTCTTTTTTTTCATAAACCAATGGCCTATCGAAAACACGACATTGGCCATGGATTGGAAAGGCTTGTGGAAAGGGTTGCACCATACCCCTCCCATCTATGGCAATAGTACGGGGCTGCGGATTGCCCCCTGGAGTCTATGGGCAATCTGGCCAATTGCGCAGCTTCCCTTCCGAGCGAGTTGGGCTACTTTGAACCTGCTCACGCTGATATGCCTGATTATCAGTGTCCCCAAATCGATGAACCGAAAAGGAATCTGGTTTATTAGCATTCTTCTTCTCGTTACCTCATTTTTCTCGATGCGCCATCTTGCAGACGGGAATTTTGAAGGCATGATGATTGCAGGCCTCACCCTTTTATTTTTCGGGTATCAAAAACAAGAACCTGCTTTGGTTGCTCTCGGACTCTTGATGGCCACAGCCAAAATACAAGAAGTTTGGTTGTTTATCGTTGTATTTGGCATTGTTTTACTTAGGACGTGGAAAGTCACCCAATGGATGAAAACTTTGGCTTTTGCAGCCGCCGTTGCAATCCCTGCTTTTATTTTTCGGGGAATCGATTGGATCTTTGGTATGGCTGCCATTTCAGAGAGGGGTAGCATTATGGATAGTAGCCTTTTCGCCACTTCTTCGCGTCTGGGCCTCTCTCAGCCATTGATATTCTTACTATGGACGGCAATATTATCGCTGACTGTCTGGGTAGCTCTTCAAAGCAATCACTCTTTTATTCGTGAAAAAGCCGCAATGCTCATCTCCGCTTCGCTGGTCTTATCCCCCTACATGGCGGGAAATTCATTTTTGACGCTTATCGCAATTGGCATCATCCCGTTATTTCAATCCAACATCATTCTTGGTGGCTTTCTCATTGCCGGCGTGGATCTATTATATTTTGCTCCTGCTCAGCTCCTCTACGACTGGAGCGCTACCTATATCTTTGGTCTGACTATTCTGACCTGGCTTGTCTTGCTAATCGATCTCCATCGTAAAGACCATATCCAGAGTAAGGCACTAAAGGGGGATAGCAACGTGATTGCGGCTTAATAGTCCTTGTATCTCCAAGTAGTATTCATAAATACTATGTACCAATTGTCTTAATGCTGTTCCACACATCCCCACTAAATGAGAACCTACTCAAATATACTGGACTTCACCAAGGATAAGGCGATTAACCAGTGAGCTCGATTGCCAATTGCACCCTGATCCCACCTTCTTAGGTATAATCCTGTGATAATCCGATTTCCAGACTGCTCTACTCTCAAAATAAGGACTCCCTCATGAAGCAGCTCCTCCAATCCCTCCGCAGCGGCGAGACCTCCGTCACCGAGGTGCCCCTGCCCCAACCGCGCCCCGGCTTCGCGCTGGTCCGCACGGCCGCCTCGCTCGTCTCCGCGGGCACCGAGCGCACCTTAGTGGCCTTCGCCGAAAAGAACCTGGTCGGCAAGGCGCTCTCCCGCCCGGACCTGGTGCGCCAGGTGGTCGATAAGGCCCGTCGCGAGGGCATCATTACCACGCTGGAAGCGGCCTTCAACCGGCTGGACCAGCCCATGCCGCTCGGGTACTCTTCCGCCGGGACGATTGTAGCAGTGGGCGAGGGGCTGCACGGCTTCCAAATGGGCGACCGGGTAGCCTGCGCGGGGGGCGGTTTCGCCGTCCACGCGGAGTACGGCCTGGTGCCGCAGAACTTATTAGCCAAGCTGCCACCCGAGGTGGATTTCGAGTCCGGCGCCTTCGCCACGCTGGGAGCCATCGCCCTGCACGGACTGCGCCTGGGGCTACCGCAGGTGGGCGAGCGCGTGGCGGTCATCGGGTTGGGATTGCTCGGCTTGCTGGCCGTCCAGCTCGCTCGGGCGGCCGGGTGCAGCGTATTCGGCGTCGACCTGGATGCACGCCGGGTGGAGCTGGCCTGCCAGTTGGGGGCTAGAGCCGTCACCCGCGAGGCAGCCGAAGACGCCGGGCGTGCCTTCAGCCAGGGGCTGGGCTGCGACCTGGTGTTGATTTGCGCCGATAGCGCTTCGGATGACCCGGTGGCGCTGGCCGGGGCGCTGGCGCGCGACCGGGGACGGGTGGTGGCGGTCGGCGCGGTTGGGTTGGATATCCCCCGCAAGGTCTATTACGAGAAGGAGCTGGATTTCCGCGTCTCACGTTCCTACGGTCCAGGGCGTTACGACTCCAATTACGAGGAACGCGGGCAGGATTACCCGGCGGGCTTTGTCCGCTGGACGGAGGGGCGCAACCTGCAGGCGGTGGTCGACCTGATGGCAGCGGGTAAGCTGGACGTGCGTCCCATCATCACGCACCGCTTCCCGATCGACCAGGCGCCACAAGCCTACGAGCTGATCACCGGTAAGCTGCACGAGCCCTTCCTGGGGGTGCTGCTCACCTATCCCCCGCCGTCTGACCTCGAGATCACGGCTGAGATGCAACAGGTGCGGGTGGCACCGGCTCAACCCCCCAGCTCAACAACGCCCCCAACGGTGGACATCCGCCTGGGGGTGCTGGGGGCGGGTAATTACGCTTCGGCCATGTTCCTGCCCGCCGTGCTGCGCGCGGGTGGTGCGGCCCGGGTGGGCATCGCCTCTGGCTCAGGGCTCAGTGCGCGCAACGCCGCAGCCCGCTTCGGCTTCCAATATGCCTCCAGCTCGGAACAGCAGGTGCTGACGGACCCCGAGATCAACCTGGTGGCCATCCTGACGCGCCACAACCAGCATGCACGCCAGGTGCTGGCTGCGCTGCAGAACGGCAAGCATGCCTTCTGCGAAAAGCCGCTGGCGATCACCGCCGCCGAGCTGGACGAGATCGAGGCGGTCCTTTCACAGGGTGAAACACCCCTGTTGACAGCCGGTTTCAACCGGCGCTTCGCCCCCATGGCGGTGCGCCTGAAGCAGTTCCTGGCCGGTCGCAGCGAGCCGCTGCTGGCCAGCTACCGGGTCAACGCCGGGTTCCTGCCGCTCACACACTGGCTGCACGACCCCCAGGTGGGCGGTGGGCGCATCGTCGGCGAAGGCTGCCACTTCATCGACTTCCTGAGCTTCCTGGTGGGCGCCAACCCGGTGGAGGTGACTGCGGTCGCCCTACCGGACGCTGGACGCTACCGCGAAGACAACGTGCTGATCACCTTGACCTACCCGGACGGTTCGCTCGGCAGCCTGACCTACCTTGCCAACGGCGACAAGAGCTTTCCCAAGGAGCGCGTGGAGGTCTTCTATGCCGGGCGCGCCGCCGCACTGGACGATTTCCGCACGTTGGAACTGGTCCACGACGGCCAAAGGCAGGTGTCCAGTTCGCGCCTGCGCCAGGACAAGGGTCACCAGGCGCTGTGGGAGGCTTTTCTGGCTGCAGTCCGTAAAGGTGGACCGCCGCCCATCCCTTATAACCAGGTCATCGGAACTTCGCGGGCTGCCTTGGCCGCTGTCCAATCGCTGCACGAACGGACCTCCATCTCGCTGGCCTGAGCCAGGGCAAATTGGACATGATGGAGCGCCGGCCGGCCCCCTCCCGCATCGTGGTTGCCTTGAAAGCCATCCATCAGCTCGGCCTGCAGCCGGTGGCGCTGAATGTGCTCTACCGCTTCGGCTTGTGGAGCGGGCATTATGCGCGCCTCACGCCCCCCGAACCGATCGATTTCGAAGCCAACACCAATAATTTCCGGCTCCAACCGGTGATCGAACTCCCCCATCCGGCGGCGTTGCGAGCCGTGCTCAGCGCTCGGGTAGAAGCGTTGATCTCAGAAGCGGACGAGGTAGTTCGTGGACAGGTGCGGCTGTTCGGAGGTCCGCCCATCACGCTCGAACTGGAACCGCCGCCCAGCTTGCTGCCCCTGCGCCACTGGACTACGTACGAACACCGCGGGCAGCACTTCATCGACGGGCGCGACATCAAGTTCCAATGGGAACCAGCGCGCTTCGGTTGGGCTTATACCCTGGCGCGTGCCTACTCCCTCACCCGCAACGACGGCTATGCGCAAGCTTTTTGGGAGAAGGCCGAGCGCTTCCTGCGCGCCAGCCCGCCCAACCTGGGGCCGCAGTGGAGCTCCGCCCAGGAGGTAGCCCTGCGCCTGATGGCGTTGGTCTTTACAGCGCAGGTCTTTGCCTCGTCACCCACCTCGACATCGCAACGCATTTCCTGGCTCAGCCAGGTCGTTGCCGCCCACGCCCGGCGCATTCCGCCCACCCTGGTCTACGCCCGGGCGCAGAACAACAATCACCTGCTCAGCGAGGCGGCCGGATTGCTAACGGCTGCATTCGCTATCCCGGCTCACCCGCAGGCGCCTACCTGGCGTCGTCTGGGTTGGGAGTGGCTCAACCGGGCGTTCCAATTGCAGATCGAACCCGATGGCACCTACGTCCAGCACTCCGCCAATTATCACCGCCTGATGCTGCACCTGGCGCTGTGGGTGCAGGCGATGCTGCGCCAACAAGGGTTGGCCTACCCGGCTGAGACGGCCGCCTGCCTGGCTGCCGCCACTCGCTGGCTCATCGACCTCGTGGATCCGGTTTCCGGACAGGCGCCTAACCTGGGATCCAACGACGGCGCCAACATTCTGCATCTGACCCAGTCCGAATTCGCGGATTATCGTCCGGTATTGCAGGCCGCTTCGCGTGCCTTCCTGGATGAGCCAGCACTCAATCCAGGGATTTGGGACGAGTTGAGTCTATGGACCTTGGGTAACCTGCGACCACGACTACACGACTACACGACGACCAAACGAACGACTGGTTCTTACATCGGTGCCGCCCAATCCTGGGCTTCGCTGCGGGCAGTGCATTATTCCACCCGTCCCTCGCACTCCGATCCCCTGCACGTAGAAATCTGGTGGCGAGGGATCAACCTGGCGCGCGACGCCGGCAGCCACCTGTATAACGCCCCGCCGCCTTGGGACAACGCGCTGGCCAGTACCCGGGTGCATAACACCGTCCTGGTGGATGATCAGGAAGCGATGCTGCGCGCCGGGCGTTTCTTATGGCTGGATTGGGCGCAAGCAGGCGTCACCGAGCGGGAAACGGACGCTGAGGGGCGCCTGGTCAAGATCACCGCCCGGCATTCCGGTTACCGGCGATTGGGAGTGATTCACCAGCGCTCACTTGAGCAGGTCGATCCATGCGGGTGGAGGGTTACCGACGATCTGCTCCCTGCGGAGAATCTGTCAGGGAACAAGCAGGTTCATTCGGTCAGGTTGCACTGGCTGCTGCCGGATTGGGATTTTATGTTGGAGCAGGGAACCTTGAAGATCCAATCCCCTTACGGAGCGGTTCAAATACGCTTTGAGGTGGTTGGAGATAGCCAGGAAGGAGCAGGACAATTAGGACTGGTACGTGGTGGAGCGCTGGTTGCCGGTGTTGGAACGCCTCGACCGACTTTGGGATGGTATTCCCCCACCTACGGCCTGAAGGAACCCGCTCTTTCTGCCATACAATCAGTCCAAGCATCTCTCCCGATTCGCCTGGTAACAACCATGGAGCTGCCTTGGAATTTCGAGTAGAGGAACCGGGCGCTGAGAAGGTGAGTTACCCGAATCTTTTGTAGAAACGCTGCGTTTTGTTGATATCCTTCGTTTTGTAATAACGCAACGGTTTGTTGAACCGCAACGTTTTGTGGAGACGCTGCGTTGCAGCGTCTCCCCCCTGGGATGTGATCCCCCCTCCAAAACGAGACGCCCCAGCGGGGCGTCTCTACAATAGATTCGAGATCGCTATTCAGAGTTAGAGCTTGGCCATAATATTGCTGAAGACATTTCCGATGGCGGGGCCGAGCAGGGCTAAGACGACAATCACAACAACTGCAACCAAAACAAGAATAAGAGCGTACTCAACTAAACCTTGGCCCTTCTCTTTCGGCGCGAATAACATGCTTTTCACCTCCTTCCCCTTGTAAAATCCCGACAAACCCCCACGGGTCATTTTTCCTTAGACAATTATACAACAAAGCCCATTGTTTGTTACACGGGAAAGGTGGATCCTCCCCGAGGGCAGGATCCTCCTTTCTCCTTTACTCGAGATAAAAATTTTCTGATCTGCAAAAAGAGCTGCAGTGATCCGATTAACCTTACTGCTACATTCTGGCTGCGACGGTCTATCGGTAAAGATGCTGCAATGTGTCGATGGCGTTCCCGGTGTGATGTTTGCTATAGTATTCCCGGCATTATAAAGTGGTGATGTTGCAACTTTGCGAAGCCGCAGTCAGGCAACGATGTTAAAGCTTGGCCATGATATTGCTGAAAACATTGCCGATAGCGGGGCCGAGCAGGGCTAAAACGACAATCACGACTACTGCAACCAAAACAAGAATTAGAGCGTATTCAACTAAACCCTGGCCTTTCTCTTTCGGTGCGAATAACATGCTTTTCACCTCCTTCCGCT
>JAQTMA010000004.1:0-11072 GCA_028714615.1 Anaerolineaceae bacterium
TCAAGAAATTATTCGGACTTCTACAGTCGTATTCTGTAGAAATTCAAGCATTTGGAAACGGACCCTCAGGCGGAATTAACCGGAATTAGTGAAAGATACGAGTAACAGAAACCAGTATTTGACAAACTCGCCGAAGGAGCAGAATAATTGAGATTTCGGGAGTTGCTTGACATGCCATTTTGAATCAGCACAACCTGTGTCCAGAGTCCTTTAAGCTGCGAGAGGCTGCTTACCTTGGTGAAAGGGGATCTCCAGGTAGAAAGTGCTCCCCTTCCCCAAACTGCTCTCCAGCCACACCCGTCCGCCATGGCGTTCTGCAATCGATTTGACGATTGCCAGGCCAAGTCCGCTTCCGCGTTGTGTGTCGGCATCCCGCTGCCCAATGCGGTAGAACTTTTCAAACAAACGGGGTTGGTCGAGCGGAGCAATCCCGATACCGGTATCACTAACTTCGAGGACGACGGCATCCGACATTTCCGTGACCCGGATGCTGACGGTACCACCCACCGGTGTATATTTAATCCCGTTGTCAACCAAATTAAGCATGGCTTGTTGGATCAGGGCCTGGTCAGCTTCAACCACCGGGTTACACCCACCGGGAATGACTTGATTGAGTTTGATATTCTTCTGAGCAGCCGGGAGTCGCATCACCGTCGCCACCCGTTCGAGGGTATCCAGTAATGGGACCATTTCAAGCTGCAATCCCACACCAGCCTCGATGCGGCCCAGATCGAGCAGACTGTTGACCAGATGCGACATGCTCTCGACCCCACCGATAATCTTCCGCACATAGCTTTTTTGTTGGTCGTTCAACTCGCCTACCATCTGCATCATGGTGGCATACCCCCTCATCAAGGTCAATGGCGAACGCAAATCGTGGCTGACAGTTGCCACAAAGTCAGATTTCAAGGTATCCACTTCCTTAAAGTGGGTAATATTCCGAAGCAGGCACACTTTTCCGACCAATTGTCCGTCAGCTTTAACTGGAGAAACGGTAGCATAATAAACGCGTCCATTTGGGAAATAGATTTCTCGCGAGGGTTGTTCATCATCCGGTGCACGCAGTAAGTCAAGCAACTCTCGCTGGGAGATGACGCTTTCCATCGATTTACCCTGGATGGATCCGCTGGCCAGACCGGGAAGCTGCAGCGCAGCCGGATTCGATAACATAATGTGGTTCTGCCGGTCTGTCACCAACACCGGATCCGGTGTCGATGCGAGGATGGCTTCCAAGCGCTGCCTACCGATTTCAGCGGAGGCGTACAACCTGGCGTTTGAGGCAGCCAGGGCGGCTTGGCCGGCCAGTGTGGTCAGGAAACGCACCTCTTCTTCTGTGAAAGTGCGGGGGGTAGGAAACGCCACCCACAAGGTTCCAAAATATTGCATCTCATGCCGCAAGGCGAATGCCAGCAGCGACCCTGGCCGCGGCAGACCGGCAGTGAAGGACAACCCACGCCCGCGGGTGAGGTTGGAAAGCACCAGGCGGTTATGGGTTTTCGTCAGGAAAAGAAGCTGATCATCCAGGTACGCAAAGGCCTCACTCTCAGGACCCAGACCAATGCTAGCCGGAAAATCCAAAGCGGGGTCGGGGTCCTCTTGCGGCACAAGCACCACCCGGGCGGCGCAGGCCTTATCGCCCAATGCGGATTCGAGGATGGGGCGGACGGCATCCTCCATCTCGAGGCTCGAGGCTACACCCTGGCTTACCAACAAGAGCTTGTTCAATTCATCCAGGCGCGCTTTCAAGCTGGTGCGCATCCGGTCAAATGCCTGGCGTAATTGGCCGACTTCATCGTCTCCGCTGACAGGCAATGGGCCATCCAATTGGCCTTGGGCGATCCGGCCGGCTTCAGCCGCCAGGTTGTGGAGGGAGGCCGTCACTACCCGCAGGCCCAAGCGCATGGCCACGAAGGCCAGAACGGCCATAGCCAGTATCATTACAATTAATGGCAGGGCAATATCCAGAGCCATCTGTTGGGCGCGCTGCGCCGGAACAGACAAGACGATCGACCAGGAGCGCCCTAGAGTGGGTTGGAAGAAGACCAGGTTGCGGATACCGTTTGTCCCCGTCTCCTCGAAGAAACCAGTTTGTGTGAGCATCTGCCCTGTATAGGGGGTCATAATCAAGGACGTGATCGGATGGTATAGGATCTTCCCGTTTTCATCCAAAACGATGCCTACTTCGCCCTGTTCGTTCATCTTCTCAAAAGCCTGGACGATCGGTTTGGTATATGGATTCGAGGCCAGGTCGCTACGCCCCATTAATACACCTTGGACCCGACCCGCGCCATCCTTTACGGTGGCAATAAATGAAACCTGGGCCGCCGCTTCTCCCTTCACCGGAGGAACGGTATAGGTCTGAATAGAAATTCCTTTTAAGGCTAATTGAATCCCGATCTGTTCTTCTGGGGTGGGGAAGAGACGAACGAATTCCACTTCCGGGTAGCCGGCCACAGGATGGCCCTGGTAATCCAGCAGGTAGAGCTGCCGGAAGAAGGGAATCGAAATCAGTTCCCGGTGAAGCACCTCCGGGATTTGTTGAGGAGGTGAGGAGAGCAAGCGGGGATCCTCGGCCATTTGCAGGAGTAAATTTTGTCCGGCTTCTATAAAGAAGGGCACACTTTCGGAGGCAACGCGAGCCGTACCAGACAGGCGGTCGCGTAGCATATTCCGGGCGGCATTTCCAGCTACAACCCAATCTCCAACCATCAGGGTGGCCAATAAGAGTAAGACAAAAGGTCCGATTCCAAAAAAGAAACGTAACTGGAGGCTTTTCTCGATTGGAGCGGGTTGCAACGGATCGCTTCTCCCCCAATGCGATGGGAACGCTTGCCAAAGCAGTTCCGCCAGTAATCCCCCGATGAGCAACTCAGCCCCGGCTGCTAATTCGGCGAAGCCCAGGTGAGTCAAACCATAATCGACGCGGACGACCAACGTGGCGTCTGGGATGGCAAACGATGTCGTCGTCAGGTAGAGTGGAATATATAACAGCGACAGCAGAGCGGCAGCGCCCAGGGGGTGGCGCAATATGCGGAAAAATAGGGTTCGGTAACGTTGGCGCACCATCCAACTGAACAAGAAAGCCAACCCAGCGATCTCGACGACATTGAAGATGCTGTGGGTATCAAAATATCCGAGTAAGAGCCCGGATAATGCACCCAGCAGTACCGCCGGTAAGGTTCCCAGAAACCCGGCTGCGGCCATCCATGGGACGGCAATCAGGAACATCAGGACAATCCCACGCGGTTCTTCCAAACGGCCGGGGATGGGGAGCACGCCGATGGCGGGCAACCGTTCACCAACCAGCAGGCTGGAAGCAAATGTCGTTATGATCAGTCCACCCAGGATAATCCAGTCGCGCGGGACCCATTTTTTCTCCGGTTCGCGGAAAGCTGACAATCCCCAGGCAACCAGCGCCACCAGGAGTACCCAACCTAACCAGGCTAGCCAATCTTCCGGCAAGCTGAGGTAATAGGGCTTCTGGATAGGGGACAAGAAATCAAACATACGAATTTCTACACGAAATGTGCGCCTTTGTTATTAATATTCCAGGCATAACGGTGATACAGCGGCATAACGCTCCGTACGGGTTGGGCTCGAACCCTTTCCGTCCAACGTTTCGTTGCAATATCAGCCTCATTGAAAGCGGTTTGGCTGAAGGCGCGTCGTTCTTCCAAAGAGGCAGTGGAACAATCAACCACTTGCCGCAGAAATCGTTTCTCCAAATCGTCCCGTTCGGCAATAAACAGGGGCAGGCGGGCAGCATAATCGCGAATAACCTCTCGATGCAAACTCTCGTGGCGCCACCACAGAGTCCGAGGATCAGTGCTACCTTGGGGAGACGGTTCTTCCAGGACTAACCCGGCATCCAACCAGACTGGTTTAAACACCCCAGTGCAGGGTGCAGACGTCCCGGTTACCCAAAACGTGTTCCCCTGCGGCGTTAAATGGGCAACGAACGACCCAACCGACTGGTCTTTCCGGATAGGGCCGAAGCCAGCATGAGCGCAAACATCCATACCCGTGATGCCATTCGCAGGTGTCCATCCGGAGGTCGATAAGGTGTGCACTCCGTGATCGCGCAAAGCCTTAAAAAAGGTTTCGACAGTGATATTGGGTTTGGCTGCTTCCAAATTCCGGGTAGCGCAAGCTCTCCGGTTTGCGGCAGCGCTGAAATGGGTATAGAGCGGATCAGAATAATTGCGAGCATAATCAAAAGTAAGCGGATCCTGGCACCAACCATGCCGTACCGCCTCGTCCACGAGATGCACCGATGCACGCTCCCACTCGTGATGGATGGTAATTGCGTTAGAAATCGCGTCGGTACCATTTATTTGCCGGGCTGCCCACTGGTTCCCAGAAAAATCCAACACCCAGGCTGAACGAAAATCGGCAATCATAAAGCTGTTGTCATAATAAAAGGGGTGCTTATAACCACCATTGCCCCCCTGTCCAAACTGTTCGACCAGGGAAATGACGACATCGAGGGCTTTATCGGCAGTCTCTGCTCGCTCCAGGGCCAACCGGTTCAAGTCCATACCGGTGAGCACACCTGTACGTCTGACTCGCTGGCGTGTAAAGGTAGCCTCGTTTGCGATAACCACCCCGTACTCATTGGCGCCCATTTCAGCGCCCCACATCCAGAATGGTTTGCAAAGCAAGACGGCGTACGTATGCGCCACCTGCGGAATTTCGATATAGGTGCAATGCAACAGACTCCCGGCGCGTTGATCGAGCGCCGGAAGGATGACCACTTCGTGAGCTTCATTAGGCTCGCGGTCGCTGTTCTTGGCGAGAATGACCGAGCCATCCGCAGTGGCATTGCTTTGGGCGATGAGCGTATCACACATGGTTGGGTACAATGATCTATGTATTTTGATCAGACAGGTAGTAACTGGCTACCTCAATTATACCCACGGTTGGGTAAGATAATCCCTACAGAGAGGTCAACATTGTTGTAAGCCTAAAAATCACCCATGGCCGTATACACCTCGATAAGATGGCGGTAGCAGAGCGGAAATTCGCTCCATAATATAATCGGCTTTTCGTTGTCGAGCTGCTTTCGGGGAACAATCCGAACTATCAAGGGCGGGAAAGGTAAATGGTTGGCCGATGCGCAGTTCCAGACATGGGCGGTCGAAATGAAGCGCCTTCTGAAAAAAATCATCCGTCGTGCCAACGATGCCAACGGGAACGACGGGAACCTGGGTTCGCTCAACCAGGTAAACGATACCGGGTTTTGCCTGGCGCATGCCAGGTTCATGGGACCGCCCCCCTTCCGGTGCAAGCAGCAAGGGGCGTTCTGCGCGTAAAATGATCAGCATGCGTTCCATGGCGGCCCGATCGACCTCACCCCGGTGGATGGGAATACCCCCGTATAGCCTGGCAAGTAGATCCTGACCCGGCCGACTCCAGATGTCCACAGCGCCAAGCACTTCCGGGTGGACCGGCCAAAATGCGATCAAAAATGGCGGATCATAAATCGAAACGTGATTGAAAACAATCAGGTAGGCGCCACGGGTAGGAACATTCTCCAAACCGGTGATCTTGACCTGACTGATCAGGTGGAATACCCCCCGGAATAGCGGGCTCATCACCGCCCGGGCCAGGCGATGCTTCCAAGGAACGGAAAAAGTGGAATTCATTCGAAAAGACTTTTTGCAGCTTCAAAGACCTGTTCGATGCCCAAGCCTTCGGAATTGAGGATGACAGCGTCATCGGCGGGTCGCAATGGAGCTACTGCTCGGTTCGAATCAAATTCATCCCTCCGCCGGATGGCGGTCAGGATTGTTTCATAATCTACCGGTTCACCGCGCTCGAGATTCTCCTCATACCGCCGGCGAGCGCGGACTTCGGGAGATGCGTCCAGGTATATTTTCAAGTCGGCATCCGGGAGAACAACCGTACCAATATCCCTTCCGATCATGATGACTTTACCACGGTTACCAATGCGTCGCTGTTGTAGGGTCATCGCCTGGCGCACCTTAGGGTAAGCCGATACCTGTGAAACCGCGCTTTCCACATCTGGTGAGCGAATTTCAGAGGAGGCATTATATCCATCCACGAACACATCCAACTCACAAACGGCATCCCCGGCGGATGCGCGTACATCGATATCGATATTCCAGGCCAGATCAGATACGGCGGATTCATCCGCAGGATCGATGCCGCGGTCCAAAGCCGCCCAGGTAAGCGCGCGATACATCACGCCTGTATCGAGACAGATATACCCGAGATACTCCGCTAACTTCCATCCCAGCGTGGATTTCCCTGAAGCGGCAGGGCCGTCGATGGCAATGATATTGGGAACACTCACGGTCTCTCTTTTCGAGCAGGACTGTCCAATGATCAAGGGGCAGCCTGAACGGGGGAATTTGTATGATCAGGGAAAAGATCACTTCTTGCCCAGAGGATGATCTTTTGACTCTCCATTGGACCGGAATGAAAAGCAACCCAGGATAACCGGTCAATCAAGCCCATGGCAGACCAATTAGGCTCAACGCCCCAAACGAAATCCTGTCCACGATATGAGGCTGCCAGGGCGGGTTGGTCTGCTTGCGCTGTGATGACCAATTGCGGTTGGCTACCCACAGCCAGGGCATCGGCGAATTTCGCCAGGGGTATCCCGCGCAACGCCCATCTCAAAGCGGGTGAATGAAAGCCCATCACAACGATCTCAGACCCATCCGGGCGACCAATGCTCCACCGGGAAAGGTCTCCAATAGTATCCATCAGGTAGCGCTGCGCCACTGGCTGGGGATAACTGTCCCACATTTCAGCGGTCGCCGGGCTATGCCAACCGGCAGCCCAGGTCGCCCCAGCTAACAGATAGATAGCCAGAGCAATCGTCCCGCCTCTCAACAATCCCTGGGTGGCGACGCGAGAAGACCAACCCCAACCCACCAGGATCGAAGCGATGAGCAGTAAGGCAATTGCTCCGGTGATGGCTAATCCGCGCACCTGTTGGTTTCCCGGATCCGTTTGCAGGGCGGTTAGAAAGCCAGTGAAATTCAACCACGCAAAACCGATGACGATGAGAACGATGATTGAATATACCCAGGCTGGCGTACGATCCTCGGCGCGGGATACGGGCAAGCGGCTTAATCCTCGGGCAGCCAGCGCCCACAGTGGAATCAGGGTCCACCCCAATGAATCTACCTGGCGAGATGGATAACTGATAGCCAGGAGCAGGGAAACCACCAACCAGATAGAAAGAAAGCGATCCAGCGCATCGCGCCGCAACCAGGCATAAACCCCATCCCAAACACCGAAGATTACAGCGAGGAGTGAATACCCCAAGAGCGCTTCAAGTAAACGGAGCGGCTGAACACCGGCAAAACGTCCCCATCCACTCAGATAAGCCGGGAGGCTGGCCGCCAAGGCATTCAATCCGCGCGGGAAGCGGGTAAATAACGTACCGGCAATCAATAAAGTCAGCACACCGGCAAGGAAGAAGGTTTTCCACGGAAAGCTACTTTGAGGGGTTGGTCCTTCCTGTGACTCTTGTTGAAAATTGTACTTGCGGAAAAATTGCCAATAAACCAGAATCGAAAGAGCTAATCCAACCCATCCAGGCCATAAGTCTGGGCCGCCGAGCAAGGCCAACCCGGCGCAGATGCCAGCCAGCGCCGCCCGTCCATTGATCCAAAAACCCAAGCCCAGCAAGGTAAAACTAATGGCCAGTATAGGGCTGCCCGCCAAGCGGGAAAGTGCTACCAAGCCTGGGTCGAGCGCCAGGCCAAAGCATAGGCAGAGAGCAGCGGTAGAACCGAGCTGACGCCGGAAGAGCACTGGGACAAATACGAGCAATGCGCCGGCCAGCGCTGGGGCAAACCGGGCTAGAAAATCATCGCTTCCGAACAAAAAGAACAACGCGCCGGTTAGTGTGAGATAGAGCGGCTGCGCTCCGATGGGAGCCGGATCGCCGAGGGATATCCCCAAGGCCTGGAGGGCCCAACCGGCTTCCGGGTCAGAGAGCGGTTGAGACCCGAGCAACAAAAAACGCATGCCTAGCGCAAGGAAAAACGCCAGGAAGTAGAGCAGGGGAAAGATATCGCGCTTAGGTTGCGTCATGCTTATTTCGCCCCGATACTGGTTCCAGGATCGCCAATGGCCGGTGTGAGCTGCGGAACTTCGTATATTGTAACCGAGTCCGAATGGAATGCGGGGGTCAGGTTCCGTTGAAATTTGGTTTCACTCACGCGATACTGGCTTCGCTCGATCGAGCTGATAACCACATAACGGATGTTGTACGTCTGAATTATGGCAGCAGCCTGGTTCCAATCATTCGTACGGTACAGCGTGTCCAGGTCAGCCGGACGGTTTCCGATCTGTTGACCGGTTCTGCCCCATTGCGACTCGTGCTGGATCCACCCGAGGACATCCGGGTCGCCGGAAAAGGTCGCCATACGGTTCTGCTCATCGTGATATTGGTTCCCTGAGGCTTCAGCAATTACCCCGGGAGGGGCATCCCGCAGCCATTGGATAGCCGCCACGGTATCCGCAGAATCCCTGGCAAGATATGCATTTCCATCCAGGGTAAAGCCATTGGACGGCCGGAAGCCGTTGGTTTTAATCCATAGCATGGCGGCGGGGTAGACCAGCCCAACCCCAAAAAGAGCAATCAGCGCGAGTCGCCAGATCCAGGCCCATAACCCTTTACGCAGCTCCGTGAGAAGAAATGCAGATGCAGCAGCAGCCCCAATTCCCCAGATCAGCCACGCCTGGTAATAGAATTTGAAGATAGTGTTCATGCGGGAGCCAAATTGGTCCAGCAGGTAGAAAAACTCAGGACCCAGCACCAAGAGCGTTCCCAGCAAGACCAGCAACAGCCAATAGGCCTGTACCGGGGGTGATTCTTTCACAAATGCCTTATCCGGCGGGACTTCCAGGTGATCCGTCTCGATCTCTATAGCTCCGGCCGGGTGGGCGCTCAGCAAGGCGGTCGCCAGCGCCAGTAATGCAGCCAGGCTGATCCAGGCGCCCGGTGCAGTCAGACGCCCAGGCAGATTCCCCTGCACCGGAGCGGAGAATCCTACCAGTGAAGCTCGCAGCAGGTTACCGAATGTTTCTCCACTGGCGCCCAGTTTATCCAACCATAAACCACCCAGGTTCGGCAGGAGGGTGACGACATAAGCGAAAGCCACCATTAATATCCACAAACCACCCATGAGGATCAGTGCGATGAGCAGACCCCGCTTAAAAACCCGCCAGGAGTTGTGAGCTCGGCGCAACTCAAAGACCAAAGCAATACCGAGCGGGATCACCAGCGGTGCGAACATAACCCAAAACTGCGTCCCTCGGGTGAAGTAGATCATGCTCGGTAAAATGCCACCTGCCTGTGAGGAAAAGCCTAGATAGAATGGCAGGTACAAGATGCCACCACACATCACAAAAGCAAACGCCAAGCCTAGGAATTCCCGGAGCCGGCTCCAGCCCCAACCCTCCTTTTGAGCATTCGCAAGAGCATATGCTCCGCTTATCAGGGCTACATAAATAGGAAAATCCCAGGTGTTTAAAAACGCCAGCCCACCCAACAGCAACGCGGAAAGTAGAAAAGACTCAGGAGCAAAGGGGATGCGCCAGCCAAACAACGAAAATGAGCGGCGGCCGTGCTCGAGGTAAACGTTGAGACCGAGCCCGATCATCAACATAGCGAAGGGCATAGCTAAGACATGCGGGTGCATATCCGCTAGCAGGTAGGAGAAAAAGGGAAACTCGTCGATAACTTCGGTAAATTCACCTCTCAGGTTGTAGTCCCCCAACACGCGCGAAGCCCGCCACCAGACAATGCCGCCCGGGCGGTTGGGCATCCAGGAGAAAGGCAGGGTGGGCGCCTGGGTGAGCTCCTGGATATTCAACCATTTCCAGAATGTCGATTGCCAGGAACCGTCGGACGCCTGGCTCCAGAACCATCCCCTTGCATGCAATAATTCCAGGAAGCCTTCCAGGTTGCTCATCAACAGGACAAACAGGGGTCCAAGCACCGGCAGGCTCAAAGATGTGGTCTTCCAGGACGTCTCCTCCCGGCCGCGATACAATGCGATCAGGTTATATACGAGACCATAAGCCCCCAAGGCAGTTAAACCGAAGAGCAACGCCACCCCCAGGTTGAAGCCAACTCCGGAGACTACCCCGCTCAGGCGGATCAATAGACTGACCAGGACGTAGCCAAAGTAGTAATATGATATGGCATATCCTGACAGCCAGGGATCGTGCGGTGGAAAAGACGGCGACCGCAAGATTGCATTGATGAATGCCAACTCCATCGGTTTTTCCGTCCCGACGATATCGGGATTGGCCGAACGTACAAATGCGAGAAATGCAAAGGCCAGCAAGAACAACGCTTCGGCGCTCCAGACGAAGCGGCCACGCTCGCGGAACCATGTCTGTATCTGCGCCAACCTACCCCCCGTCAGCGCCCAGGCCGACAACAGGGCTACGATGACCAATCCGGCGATGGCGCCACCGGTATCATTTTGTAGCATCCCCAATGAGCCAAGCAGCCAGAAGATATAACCCCAGACCAGCCAACCCAACGCGCGTGACAAGGTATACCCGCGGTCTGGCAGCGCCGGGAACAGACGAAATGCTAGTGGAAAGGCCAACATTCCGGTGAGCGTGATGAGGAGGTACCAAATGATGAAGGATAACATTTTGATTTTTGTTTTTTGATTTTTGATTGGTGCTTGATGATACTAGCTCACGAAACAAAATTGCTATGCGAATAATTCGGGGTTGTCTGGATTGAAATCAAGCACCCTGACGACCGCATCCAGGTTGAGGGGACCATAAATATGGGGGAAAACCTCGCCAATGGCAGCCAGCTCATAACGCACTTCAGATTTTACCCGGTTTTCGTCAATCACGAGTAGGATGAGATCCTTCCGCCCTTGATAATACCGGCTGGCAGTCGCGCCGACCTGGCCGGCTAGCGATGTGTGGATAAAGCCTTCGCTATCCAGGCTATCTACCCGGTATACACCGGCTGCCTGCGCGGCGTGCCAGGCATCTGATGAAGTGATGTGATAAATCAATGTCATAATTATCTCCCCGCCTGACCTACCGGAAGA
>JAQTMA010000004.1:11172-40535 GCA_028714615.1 Anaerolineaceae bacterium
AGTGAAGACCACTTGCCAGGTACGCTCCAGGCGCAGGTTCCAATTCTTCACCGAGGAGACCAGCCAGCCCAAGCCGGCTGCGGCCGAGATGGCCATGAGTGTCCAGGCTTGCAGATAGAATTTGAAGACCGTGTTCATGCGATTGATATCGCCTTTAACCCGCACGAGTTCCACCATCAAGGTGATAGCCAGGGCGGTGCCTACCATAAACAGCACAAAGCGTTTGGCATCCGGCTGCCCAGGACGGAATATGAGGATCAAAGCCCAGGCGGCCAGCGGCAACACTAACCAGGCAACGTGAATCCCAATGATGACCAAGGCCGCCGCAATCATCACCAGTATAAAAAGCATGAATTCGATCAATCCCTCGTAAGGTCTGAGCAAGCGCAGGCTCCGGAGCGGCGTCGAAGCCATCCAATCGCGCGTCTCCCAAAACATCCATGAGATGATGACAAAGAGGAACACGCCCCAATGGGTGAGATACGACCCCACCAGGGTGTGGTTTCCTTTCCAGATTTCCAGGCTGTTATAAGCTTGCCCAAACCAGGAGTAGAACGGTTGGTAGATCACGCGAGATAACCCCACCAGAAGCGCTGCACCCAGGAGGGCTGCCGCAGCACGCCACAGCCAGGTGGGGATGGCGAAGGGTTCATGCCAGTGCGGATGAGAATACCTGGCAATTACGTATACCAGTGCTACACCCCCGAAGGCCAGGTAGGTGTAATAGTCCCACGTATTCGTTGGATAGAGGGCGCCGATGGCTATGGCGCCGATTATGAAGCTCAATCCAAAACTTAGCCAGCGATGGCCGCCATCCGGCTCACCCCAACGACACTGTGAAAGTACCGTGGAAAGCGCCCATCCCAAGACGAGCAAGGTCACGGGTAAGGCGAAGAGATGCGCGTGGGGATCAGCATACAGGATGGTAAAGAAGGGAAACTCTGTGATTTCGCTGCCCGCTTCCGGAATGATTGCCCGGCTGGGTTTCCAATACCAATCGCCTGGATAATATGGCAGCGTACTGCCGGTCAGCAGGCGAGGGAGTCCCTGGATGGTATAGACCCAATGCTGGATGAAGGATGCGTGGAGCACTTGATCGGCGGAGGCGACCAGCATTTGTATGCCGTACCAGATCATGCGCACCGTACCGAGATTCCCCAGGATTAAGAAGCCAATCAAGGCTGCCAGGCCGATTTGGAAGGAACGCCATTCAAGTGGTTCCATCCAGCGCCGCCACCCGCGCGGACGCAGTTCGGGATCTTGGTCCTCCGCAAATGAGGCATCGCCTTTCCGGCCGCCCATCAAGTTCCAGCCAAGTGAGAACGCGCCCAGGCCGAGCAGCATGAACCAGGTTGGTAGAATTAAGTTGTAGGCCACCGAAGGGATGATTCCGAGCCATTTGACCAACATGCCAGCGATGACAAAACCGTAGTAGTAATAATTGATGTAGCCGCCTGCAAACCATGGGTCATATGGCGGGAAGGTGGCGCTTTTCAGAATCGCATTGAAAAAGGAGAAGTCCATCGGTTTTTCGCCGCCGAAGCTGGGATGCCACAGATCGGGATTGCCCAACCGGATAAGCAAGTCCAGCGCGAAGAGCAAAACAGCGATGATTTCGATGGCAAGAAAATACCCGCGTTTCTCGCTCCATTCGCGGCGCAAATCGCGGCGTTGCAGAAATGCCAGCAGCAAACCGGCCAGCGCAATCAGGCCGATCACAATTGTCAAGGACAGGCGGGTAACGATCAACCCTTGGGACCCGGCGGTCCACGTTATTAATGCGAATAGCAACAGGCCGGTCATGCGTGCTAACGGGTACCCACGGTCAGGTAAGCCAGGTAGAGCCAGGCGAACAATGGGATATACCAGCCAACCTAACAACCAGACCACCAGATACCAGATCACCATCGCCCCGTAAGGAGAACTGTTGATGAGTGATATCCGCTTGAAAAGCACCGACCAGGATCCAGTAGCTTGATCCTGTACCCAACGCGCTGCAGGCAGCAGTAGGGTTTTCTCAGCCGGTGTACCCCGGATGACCTTCCCACTCGGCAAGATGTGCAGGACGTGCGTCAGGTCCACACCGGCTAAAGCCTGGGCCACATGTGCCTGGTTGTAATCCGCCTGTTTGCGGAATATGAATACCTTGGGATGATCGTAAACGGTGAAGGCTTCTTCAGCGAACTGGTCGTTGATCTGCACTCCATCGATGTTGGGATTGGATTGGAAGACTTTTTCCAGTTTGAATCCCAACCCGCCCTGGAACTGGCCCGGCTGGGCAACGCTATAGCACCAGCCGACCGATTTGCCCGGGGGACAACCGATTAAATCCCGGTAATACGCGGTGGTCAACGGGTAGCGCTGCGGCACCCGGGTAATCGAGCCCCACTGCCGGTTAGAAGTAATCACGATCGTATCCGCCCGGTCGAGGTTGGTCAGTAAGCGGGTGAGCTTATCCTGGCGGGGATCCGTGTACTCTCCCGGATCGTCCGGCCAATAAAGTTGGAGATTAATCGCACCAACCTGGTAAACATCGCCTGGTAAAACGTAACCGGGTAATGGTTGAGGGACATCGTCGTCCCAATCCGATTCTTTGGCAACCTGGCTGCCATACAACGCCAGGGCTCCCTGCCCATCGGATAATGTAAAAGCCAGAGAGTAAAGGTTGCCTTTCACCAGATCAACCGGGCGGCTAAAGGTCAAGGTATAGCCGTGTCCTAGCTGCTCCAAAACATTCGAACCAGGAGAAAAATCAGCCGTGATCTGCCCAACAACCGGCTCACGGTTCGTCATGATGAGCGGAGTCAAGGTGGCTTGGAATGTTTTTTCGCCGGGAGTCCCTGATTGATCGATGATATGCGAGAAGAAGATGCGGTCCAGTCTGCCTGATTCCTGGGCAGTGAATGGGAGCGTGACGCCTCGCTCAGGAGCAATCGTCACAACCACCTGCCGGAGAGTTTGATAGTATGGCCCCCGCTCGGTTTGGATGGTCAAGGTCGGTACACCGCTGACTTGCAGGACAGTTCCCGGGTCCGGTGTATCCAGTTTCAGGTAATACGTTTTCGCTGCATCTACTGGAACAACCACGTCCAGACTGAGCACCACCTGCTTATTGGCTGAATCGCTGCCCGGAGAAAAAGCATCAGTGTAGGTTGAGGTCGACAAGACCGTTGAAAAATCAACGGAATTTGCAAGGCTGACGTCCAGAGTCTGGTTGCCGGAACCGGCCTGGGTCATAACGTGTTCAATCTGCACATCACTTAGCTCACCCGAAACCTCCGGTGTAAACGCCAATATGTATGGTCGTTCTGCACTCAGTAGGGCGGGATCGTGATAGCCAAGTTGCTGGTTGAACGCGCCGGAGCTCGTTGAGATTGGCAGTTCCACCGGACCGGGGATATTCTGGTAGAACCAGTAACTGGCATCGACACGGGTAAGCGGGCGGGTATAGATGCGGCTGAAGGCAAACGCCCAGGCAGCCGTCAGGATGAGCACTACCGTTGCAAGGACCAGGGCAACCCATTTGAACCAGGCGCTGGAAAACCGCAGCCGCCTAATGGAGAACCGCTTCCTGATCATACCCGCGTCCCACAAACGTATGATCACCCAGGCAGCCATGATGGCCAGGGGAGGGTAGATCAGCAACTGGTAGCGCATAGCGCGGGTCAGTGAGACAGACTGCCACACAAAGTAGGCCCCTGTCCACACCCAGATCAGCCCGTGCTGGCGCCACTCGCCCTTGACCATGCGCCAGCCCATCCCCAGGAAACCTGCCCAAGCCAACAAGCCCAGCGGCCAGCCCAACCCCCAGGCAACCTGGTTCAACCAGGCAAACCAGATGGGACGATTGGTCCATTGCAGTGCGAAAGGCGCGTCAACGTCTCCGCTGGATTGAGCGCTTAACTCGCGAAGGTTCGCCAGCCACTTCGGATTCAAACGGACATCCAATATGCCCGGTCCGGCGAAGGCATAAGGTTGGAATATACGGAAAACCGTAAAGCTCACGACACCGGCCAACATCAGACAGGCAAACGCCGGCACGACCAGATTGCGCCATTCTCCACGCGGCTCGCGGGATAGGCGGATGGCCAGGGCGAGTGGCAGCACTGCCGCCAGGGTAGCCGCATTAATCTTGGAAGCCATTGCCAGGCCGAGGGCAATCCCAAACAGCGCAAACAATCCATAGGTCGCCAGCCCCGGATACCAGCCTTGGGGTTCTACCTCGTCCGTTGCGTCGTCCTCATCCGGGCGACGCGGACCGATATGGTCCAACACCCGGACAGCAAAGTAGAATGCCAGGAAGGTGAAAAAATTACTGAAGGTATCGACGGTGAAGTAATGGGAAAGTTGAATTTGAAGAACAGCGAAAGCAGAGAAAGCCGCCGCCAATACCCCTACGCGCCGGTTGTAAAGCCGAGAGCCTATCAGGAATACCAGTAACACGGTGAAAACGTCGACCAGTGCTGACAACTGGCGCCCGACCAGGTTGACTTGATCAAAGCCCGTCATCCCAGTCCATTCAGCCACGTAGCGCACAAGAAACACCGGTAAGGTGCCATAGACGAAGAAACCGTAGCCTCGATTTTGCGGATTGAGTGAGGAATGAGCTGTATCGAAGTATTCAGACAGGTTGTGCACCGGCTGAATGGCCGTTTCAACCATCGTCAAAAAGCGTTCATCCGGATGCAGGTGTTTATTTTGATCCCAGTCAACCCCCACCAACCGCAGACTTGCACCGGCAAGCAAAACCAGCACCATCAACAGGTCAATGATCCAGGCGCGCAGACGGGCTTTACGCCGGGCAATATGAGCAGGGAGAACTTGCGGATCTTCTTCCATCATCGAATCAGGGCAATCACAGATTTAATCCGAAATGCTAGCGATCTTGACCTCCACCCTATTCCGGCGTCATGAACACCAGGAAATCTTTGCCAGCCACCTGGGAAGCATAGGTCCATGAAAGACCGTGTGGGTATGTCGATTGCAAGACCTGCAATCCATCTTGATCTTGAGGGTTCACCAGGAAGAGTTTTACCCCTGGCGACAAACGTGTGGCGGGAATATTATCCCGGGAGATGGCCGTATCCCAGGCGGGATACCCGGCATTGATTCCAACCAGGCGGGTATCGACCCAGTAGGGGTAGGCCACTACCCACTCCCGATCCGGGCTACCGACCGACCTGGCAAAACCTTGCAGAACCTGTCCCATTTCCGATGTATTCCAGGAGGCGCTGCGAAACTGCCGGTAATACTGATCGAAAACCAACTGGTAATTGTCTTGCATCGAGAAGACTACCAACAAAGCCAGCACAGCAAAGGCAGTCACAGCTCCGCCCCGTCCCCCAAGCTTCTCCTTCAATCCAATAAACACCGCTTCCAGACCAAGTGCCACAACTATAAAGACCGGCACAAATGCGCCGGCAGTCCGGTTTAAAGAGGGATTCTCATTCGGGAAAGCCAAAGAGAGGATGGACGGGAGCATGAGGAGCGGAATCGAGACAACCAGGAAGAGATCGCTCCAATTGCGCCGCTGCAAGTATCGCACTGCAACGAGAACGATCCCCAGAAAGAACAAGGCGGCTGTTACCGTATCCAGCGCAGGCCGGTTTGGAACGGAATGCACCCACACGTCGCCGTCCTGCCAGAAGAACAAGGTGAGCGCGTTCCAGAGATTACCCAGGAAAATGGGGATCACCGGACCAGGCAAGGGCTGCTCCAGGGTCCCAACGCGGGTGAGGGTACGGTATGCAAACATCTGGGGGTTATCCACCGCGTAGCGTGCCAGGGGCAAGAATACAGCAAAAGAGACTACCGCCAGGATGAGGAGACCATAGACTGCCTCAAGCCGGGCTCCCTTCGATTGGCGATGCAGCAGATAGAGCAAGACCGCCGCTACGACAACCAGGGGTGTGATCCGAAAGGAGGTGTACCCGTGTAACCCCAACCCAAGGAAAATGCCTGAGAGGATAAAATCATTCCGGCTCGACCGGCGCAAGCCACGTAACAAGAAATAGAGGGTAGGCGCCACAAATGCCGGGAATAGCGTGAACCGCAGGGCAATGCGTGAAATTACATTCGGCCAATAAGCGATCCCGGCAAAGAAAAGAGCGAGCAAACCGACACGCTTATTGCCGAATTCCTTGCCGATCAGATAGATAAAAGGCAAGGTCATCAGGCCCATGAAAATCGTACCGATCTTCAGGCTCAGGAAGCTCACCCCCGTTTTGAACATCAAAATGACCGCCGCTGTCAGATAAAACTGGAAAAATTCCCGGCCGGTATTGCGAGGAAAATAAACCGCCGTCTTTCCGTTTAAAACATCATTTACATCCAGTAATTTTTCGGCATGATCGCTCACCATCTCGGGTGGAACCTGGTTGATCTGGTAGACCCGGAAGAAAATCACGATCAGAATCGCCGCGATCGCCAGGAACGTCCAGGGGGTAATGGTGATGTGCCAACGCCGGCTTGCCATGAAGCGGCGGGCTCGGACGCCCCAGGAATTTTCACCTGGAATCCAGAAAGCAGCAATGAATAAGGCGACGGTTGCCAGCCAGACGATGATGGTGAAGGGAGTGAACACACCGGAGGCAAATACAATGAACGTGGCCGCCGCCATCACCAACCCGCCAACCAGAGGGGTCAGACGGACCCAGACGCTTCGTGTAGATCTCTCATCGGGAGGCAACGGGGCCAGTACCCATTCGGAGGAAATCAAACCCCAGATTGCGAAACCGGCCGCCAGGAGATAAGCGATGACACCGGCCATAACCGAGCGAGACGGGGGATTGAGCCATATTTGAGCCGACAAGGCCAGGATGAGGGCGAGGGAGATGCGCCAGGGAAAAGTCCCCTGGGATAGACGAGGTAGTTCTTCCGGCGCTTCCTCCACCATAGATGCGGCCTGGGAGTCTCGCTCCAGAGTAGGCAGCCAATCCCCAGAGTCGCCCAGGAACTCACCGGGTTGGGTGCGGGAATCGATGCCCGTCCCACTTCCACCGGATAGAAATCCCCTACCCACGCCTGGGCGCGCATCCTCGGCTGGTTCGAGGAACTCGGAATCATCAGCCGGTGGGATGTGAAGGTTGGATGGCCGCCAAAAGGTTAATTTTGCTTTGACATAATCGAGAACGGTTGGTTCAGGCATAGACTTTCCACGCATAATGAACGGACGTTATTCCCCGATTTTATGGGTGATGTAGAACGAATAAACCCCTTCAGGCGACATAGGCTGCTGCATGTATTTCTTGGCCAGCGCGAATGGGAGGGCCAGATTTATGCGGCTCTTCGCCAGAATCCAGCGCCCAGTCAGCTTGCGGCTGACCAGGGCAGGCGTTCCAAACACATGCCCGGCTTCCATTACGTGCAAAGCTCTGGCATTGAAGTAATCCCAATGGTCATCGATTTCAAAGCCTACCGAGTCCAGGCGCGCCTTCCACACTTCCGGAGAATCACAGTGGACGTGGCGGGAAATACGCTGGAAGAGACGAGTGTACCCTTCAGACGCGGCAGACAATCCGATTCGTTGAAATACCTGGGTACCCAGTAATAACTGCGGAAAGCGGTGGTTGGGCACGCAAAAAACAAAGCGGCCTCCGGGCTGAATAACGCGGAATACTTCTGTGAGGACACGATCTACATGCGGGATGTGTTCAAGCACCGAATTGCTGATGACGGTTGCAATACTGTGGTTGGCGAAAGGCATACGCCCCCCATCCGATTGGATCACCAGGTGATAAGCCTTGCGGGTGCGCGCTTCGCGCAATGGGGCGCTCCACGGATCGAGACCAATATCGATGGGTTGGCGAAAAGCTACCGAAGCGAAATGAGCATCACCGCAACCCAGGTCGAGGACAGGCGATGGCAGCGATAAGCCCTGGTAGAAACTGTCTTCACAGGCGCGCACCATTGCCCGAAAGTAAGGCAGATCGCGGACATGCCGCCAGATAATCTCGTCAGGCACTGTGTAGGTCATTTCTTGGCAATCAACTCCCGGAAGAGGTCTTCATATTCCTTCGCAATGGTGTCCGGTGCATACCGGCGAGCGATCATCTGGGCATTCCCGCGAAACTCATCACGCTGGTCGAGGATTTCGATTAACGCTTTCTCTAAGGAGGCGGCGCTGCGCGGCGGGACGATGCGCCCCATCCCAGAAGAGAGCACGGGCTGGCGAACCCCGGGAATATCCGAGGCGACCACCGGCGTTCCGCAGGTCATCGCTTCTACCTGCACCATTCCGAAAGATTCGGTCCCATTGATCGAGGGTAACACGGTAACAGCACAAGTGCGGTAGAAGGCAGTCAGTTCGATCGGTGGGATGACACCCAAGAAGCTCCAATGACCTCCTAAGTCACGGATAAGGGGAGCCAGCATAGCAGCATACTGCTCTTCACCCAGCACGTTTTGGTACTGTCCTACGAACAAAACACGCGCCGTCGGGTACCGCTTCAGCACTCCTGGCAAGGCCTCGATGAGGTATTCAACGCCTTTCTCTGTCGCGAGACGGGCAGCCATCCCGATGATGATTTGCCCATCCTCAATTTCATATTTGCAACGAAAATCGCGGAGATCTTGTGTGGTGATCAGCGGTAACGCGACGGGGGGCGGAATGATGCGCATCTTCCCCAGGAAACGCCGTAAAAAAGGAGAGTGCTCGGCATAATCGCGTGTATTGGTCACGATCATATCCGCTGCGTGAGCGGATACCTGGTTGACCAGGTGTGAGACCTGGTTAGCGATCCCGTGAACGAGTCCATTTGGAAGCAGAAGATCGCAATGGTAAGTCAATACAACCGGTTTCCCCATCAACCTGGCCAGTAAAGCAATCGGTCCCGCATCAAGCTGGGGAACATGCAGGTTGACAATGTCGGCCTGGCGCATCAAACGCCAGGCATGCCAGAGCATGGATGGCATAAGCACGCCTTTGCTCACCCGCATCCAAACGGAAGGGCGTACGATTTCGACCCCAGTGGAGCGATCGATGGGTGGCAATCTGGGATCGAAACGTGAAGTCAGGACCGTCACCTGGTGCCCGCGAGCCGCCAGGGCGCCGGCCAAGCGCTCGGTGTAGATGGTTAACCCAGAATAATGCGGGCGATAATAGGTGAGGGCGATCAGAACACGCATGCGAGCGATCCGAAAGGAGCTGCTACCGGAAGCGCAACTCACGGTAAATGCCAGAGAGACTTTCTCCGTCACGCGCCAGACCAACCATTCCGAGCAAGCTGGAAGTAGAGAAATGGATGATATGTAGGACGATCCCGTAGGCCAGCGCCGCCGAGGGATTGACTTTCAGCACCACCAGCCCTCCCACGATGGCAGCTTCTAATACGCCTACGGCGCCGGAAACCGAGGGGAGCGCTCCACCCAAGGCAGTTACACCGATAATAAATGCGCCCCACCAGAAGGGTGGGTTAGCAACCACCCCATGCAATAAGATCCAATCTTCGCCAATTGCAAAGAACCAACTCACCAGGAGCAATCCCAGGCTGGCCGCAAACAAACGTAAGTCGGTAAGCGCCGAAAACCCCTCAACTAAAGAGATTAGTTTGGGCAATGCCCATTTCTGAAAAAAAGGCCATCGGGTGGTCCGTTTTTGGAAGAAGATCTCCAGTTCAGTATGGAATCTGGCGGCAAAATAGAGACCGAGCAACCCGGCGATGACCACACTCAGGATCACCCAGGCGAGCGGGCGAGCCCAGGCCATGCCCAGGGCCAGGGGCAGTGTGGCGAGCAGCAGACCGGCAGAAATGGCCATATCAAAAGATCGCTCAATGATGATGGTGGAAAGTACCGGCAACATGCCGAGGCCGCTCGAACGCCCTAATAACACTGCTCGACCTAATTCCCCCAGACGCAGAGGAAAAATATTATTGAGTAAATAGCCTTCGTTCATCGCAAAAAACACCCGGGGAAAAGCCACCCGCTGGCGCAAAAGAGTATGCCAGGCCAGTGTTCGGGTGAACATGCCGATGAGATAACATACCAGGGCCAGGGGAATAAATCGCGGGTCCATGCGCTGGACCGCATCGACCACCTGTTGCCAGGTCACCAGGCGGGCAAGCAGCCAGATCGCCAACAAACTGACGATCACCCCCGGCAGCCACCCCCAAATGGTACGCCGGGTTGGGCGGCTATCGACCTGGCTCAATCCTCCTCCAGGCGGAGGATCGCCATGAAAGCTTCCTGAGGGATTTCCACACTTCCCACCATCTTCATGCGTTTCTTGCCGCGCTTTTGCTTCTCCAATAACTTCTTCTTACGGGAAATATCGCCTCCATAGCATTTGGCCAGGACATCCTTGCGAGTAGCTTTTACCGTGGCGCGGGAGATCACCCGACCGGCCGCAGCCGCCTGGATAGGCACATCGAACAACTGGCGGGGGATGATGCTTTTGAGCTTGGTGACCAGGGATTGGCCTTTGTGATAGGCATCCTGGCGGTGCACAATGGCCGCCAGTGCATCGACCGGTTCTTCGTTCACCAGGACCTCGAGTTTCACCAGGTCTTCCGTCCGATACTCGGCAAACTGGTAATCCAGAGATGCATAGCCGCGGGTGCGCGATTTCAAGGCATCGAAGAAATCGATGATCAACTCTGAGAGGGGAATTTCAAACGCCAACATCACGCGGTTGGGGGCCGGGAAATCTTGATCCTTGTAAATTCCGCGCCGGCGGGTGACCAGATCCATGATCGTTCCGTAGTAATCAGTCGGTGTAAAGATCTGTATCTTCATCCACGGTTCGCGCACCTCGCTGATTTCAGCTTCATCAGGGAGCTGGGCGGGGGAATCGATCAGGCTCACTTCCCCGGTGCGGCTGACCACCTCGTACTCCACAGAAGGCGCGGTAACAACAATATCCAGGTCGTATTCTCGTTCGAGGCGCTCCTGTATGATTTCCATGTGAAATAAGCCGAGGAATCCGCAGCGAAAACCAAAATTGAGCGCCTGGCTGGTTTCCGGCTGGTACACAAGCGACGCGTCGTTTAGCTGAAGTTTTTCTAGAGCTTCCTTGAGATCGCCGTAATCCTCACCTTCCACCGGGTAGATGCCGGCGAAAACCATCGGTTTGACCTGGCGGTACCCCGGGAGCGGCTCCTCTGCAGGGAAATTGGCTTGGGTAAACGTATCGCCCACCCGGCATTCCGAGACGGTTTTCAAGCCGGTGGCGATGTAGCCGACGTCCCCGTTTTTAAGTACCTCCACCGGGCGCATTTCCGGAGCAAACACTCCGATCTCAACCGGTTTTAAGTCGGTATTCGTCACCATCAAGCGCAACATATCGGTGGGGTGGATAATGCCATCGAATACGCGCACGTAGGCGACCACACCTTTGTATGAGTCGTAATGCGAATCAAAAATGAGGGCGCGCAGCGCATGGCTGTCTTCCCCGCGCGGCGGCGGGATCTGGCATACGATGGCTTCCAACACCTGATCGATGTTGGTGCCTTCCTTGGCGGAAATGCGCAGAATCTCATCCGGAGGCATTCCCAACAGATTGCTGATATCTTGGGCAACTTCATTCGGGCGGGCGGAAGGCAAATCGATTTTGTTGATGACCGGTACCAGGATCAAGTCGGCATCCAACGCCAGGTACAAATTAGCCAGGGTCTGCGCTTCAATCCCTTGGGTCGCATCGACAATCAGTAGCGCTCCTTCACATGCCAGGAGCGCCCGGCTGACCTCGTAGTTGAAATCGACGTGACCGGGCGTATCGATCAGGTTGAGTTCGTAGGTTTTGCCGTCCTGGGCAGTATAACTCATGCGCACTGCTGAGGCTTTGATGGTGACCCCTTTTTCGCGTTCGAGATCCATCGTATCCAGCACCTGTTCGGTCGTATCCCGATCGGAAATCGTTCCGGTCAGGTGCAAAAGGCGATCGGCCAGGGTGGATTTCCCATGGTCCACATGGGCGATAATGCAAAAGTTTCGGATAGACTCGGACATAGGCGCGGTTAGTATAACCTATAGGACAGTATCGATCAAGCTGGACACCTCGAGCTGAGTCTCCCCAGGGTATTGCAGGTACATCAAGAACTCCGTATTGCCTTTAGGCCCTCTGAGGGGCGATCGGACAAGCCCAAGGATGGCATACCCGGTCTTTTGCGCATACGCCAGCACATCTTCCACCACCGCCCGGTGGACAACCGGGTCCTGAATAACCCCCGAACCACGGTTGACCTCGACCTTCCCAGCTTCGAACTGTGGTTTGATCAAGGCGACCACCCGTCCACCCGCCGGAACAAACCAGGCAGTGATGACCGGCAGGAACAACTTTAAGGAAATAAATGAAGCATCGATCGTTACAAATTCAATTCTTTCCGGCAGGCGCTCGACGAAACGGGCGTTCGTCCGTTCCATGACAACCACCCGGGGATCATTTCGTAACTTCCAATGCAGGATGCCATAACCCACATCGATGGCATAGACTCGGCGAGCGCCGTGCTGCAACAGACAATCGGTAAACCCCCCCGTGGAAGCGCCAATGTCAGCGCAGACACAATCACTGACGTCTATATTAAAAGATTGGAAGGCAGCAATCAATTTCTCTCCACCCCTTGAGACGAAGCGCGGTCCAAGTTCGAGCTCAACCAGCGCGTGGGCGTCTACCCGTGTGGCCGGTTTCAATTCCACCTGGCCGTTTACACGCACCTGTCCTGCCATTACCAGGCGTTGGGCTAGCGAGCGACTCTCCGCCAATCCCTTTTCAACCATAAGCAAGTCCAGGCGAGTCTTCTGCATGTCTGAATTCTAATGGATACATTATAATTATGCACATACTCATCCTGAGAATAAAGTTTATCCTGACCTGACGTGAAAGATTTTGTAACTTTGTTGGTTAACCGTGCCTGGCACGTTCAACGAAACAATTCGGGGAAGACCATCTGAATCATGAAATTGCGGGGGCAGACCTGATTTGAAAACTTTGCTTGCGCTCCTTAAAACCATGCGGCCGCGCCAATGGACCAAGAACGTTGTTCTCCTGGCGGCAGTGATCTTCGACCGGCAACTGAGTATCTCCCATCCCATACCGTTCATCCGGTCGCTCGCGGGGGTTTTGCTGTTTTGCGCAATGACCAGCGCAGTGTATATCATTAATGACATCGTCGACATGCAGGCTGACCGCCAGCACCCTGAAAAGCGTCGCCGGCCGATCGCCTCCGGGGAACTGGCCATTCCAACTGCCATTGCAGCGGCGATAGGGCTGCTTCTTCTTACATTCCCTATCGCGTATTGGCTCTCACCTGCCTTTTCCCTGGTTTGCGCCGCGTATTTCTTCTTGAATATTGGATATTCGACCTGGTGGAAGCATATCCCTATCCTGGATGTACTCTTGTTGGCTGCGGGGTTTGTCTTACGTGTAGCCGGAGGCGTGGCTTTAATTCATGTTGAACGATTTTCTCCCTGGCTATACGTCGTCACTACTTTGCTAGCACTCTACCTTGGTTTCGGCAAGCGGCGAGCCGAGTTAGCCTTACTGGCGGATGGAGCGCAAAACCACCGGAGAGTACTCTCGGGGTACACGCTACCGCTTTTGGACCAGTTAATCACCATCGTATCCGCCACAACCATTATTGCCTATTCGCTGTACACCTTCTCTGCGCCCAATGTGCCGGCCAATCACATTATGATGCTGACCATTCCGTTTGCGCTCTATGGGATTTTCCGCTATTTATACCTGGTTCAGGTGAAGCATAGCGGTGGTGCGCCGGAAGAGATGCTGTTGACCGACCGTCCGTTGCAGGCAGCCATCATTCTGTGGGGAACCGCCATCCTGCTCATTTTTTACGTCTTCAAATTACAGTAGCCATGCCTGCCATCTCAGCCTCCGCCCCGGGGAAAATTATCCTGTTCGGTGAGCACGCTGTCGTATATGGGCGTCCGGCCATCGCTGCTCCGGTCTTGCAGGTCAGAGCGACAGCGACTGCCTTGGCGGATATTCGAGGTGCATCTGGACACATTCGCCTGGAAGCCCCGGCTATCGGCTTGTCCGCAAACCTCGCCGATCTGCCAGCCGACCATCCCCTGGCTTTGGCTGCGCGGCTGACTATGGAAGCTTTACAAGCCATTCATCCGCCTGCCGTGACTTTGCGGGTGACATCTACTATCCCGGTTGCATCTGGCCTGGGTTCCGGCGCAGCAACTTCGGTCGCTCTGATCCGGGCGTTCTCAGGGTTTTTAGGACGCCCGCTTCCTGACGAGCAAGTCAATGCTATTGCTTTTGAGGTGGAAAAGATCTATCACGGGACTCCTTCAGGCATCGATAACACCACAGTGACCTATGCACAGCCGGTTTATTACATCCGCGGCCAACCCATCGAGAAATTGCAGGTCAAGCACCCGTTCACAGTCGTGATCGCCGATACCGGCGTACCTGGTTTGACAGCGAAGGCAGTCGGGGACGTGCGGAACGGTTGGCGGCAAGATGCCATCCGCTATGAAAACCTGTTCGATCAAATTGGAGAGATCACTCGACGAGCCCGGCAAGTGATCGAAGGGGGTGATAGTGCCCATTTGGGTAGGTACATGAATGAAAACCAGGAAATCCTTGAGCAACTTGGCGTTTCCTCGCCGGAGCTCAACCGGTTAATCCAGATTGCGCGGGAATCAGGCGCCTACGGGGCCAAGCTCTCCGGCGGAGGACAGGGGGGCAATCTGATCGCCCTGGCCGAATCCGATTCAGCCGGGCACATTGCGGAAACATTGCAAAACGCGGGGGCGGTTCACACACTGATCACATCAGTCCAGTCGTAATTCCCAATCAGGAAAGTTGGTATAATCGACATTGAACGTCAATAATGTTGTGCGAGGACGGTTGTGGTCTTTTTGAAACTAGGTGGGTCACTGATCACGGATAAAGCCCATGCCCACGTCCATTTGCCTTCCATCTTGAACCGGGTAGCTTTGGAGATTGCGGCTGCCAGGGACCAGGAGCCTGAAATGCGCCTGCTCCTGGGGCACGGTTCGGGCTCCTTCGGGCACATTCCAGCGCAAAAATTTGCAACCCGGCAGGGGGTGCATAACCCACAAGATTGGCAGGGCTTTTCCCAGGTATGGCAAGAAGCCCGAGCATTGAACCAGTTGGTGATCGAAGCTTTTGAGAATGCTGACCTGCCGGTCGTAGCCTTCCCACCATCGGCCTGTATCCTGAGCGAGGATTGCGAGGTGATCGCTTGGGATATCGAACCGCTGCGGCGCGCTCTGGATGCACACCTGATCCCCGTCGTGAATGGCGACGTGGTCTTCGACCGTAAACGAGGCGGAACGATCCTCTCAACTGAGGAAATCTTTCGGTACTTGGTTCCCTACTTGCATCCTGAGCGCATTTTGCTGTCCGGGGTGGAAGCAGGTGTTTGGGCGGATTTTCCCGCGCGGCGACAACTTGTCCAGAATATCACCCGGGAAAATTACGCCCAGCTCGCTGGGAGCTTGAGCGGAGCTGAAGCGGTTGACGTGACCGGGGGTATGTTCAGCAAAGTGAGCAGCATGCTCAGCCTGGTCGAACAAGAACCGGGATTGGAAATCATCATCTTTTCCGGGAAACAACCGGAAATCATCAAACAGGCATTACTCGGAGCCAGCCCAGGCACCCGCATCGGCAGCAATGGAACAGGGAGAAGACTATGATTTTCGATCGAGCTCATCTAGAAGCCATAGAAGACCAAAGCCTGGCCCCTTATGGCATCCGCAGTAAAGCTTCGCGTGGCCGGCAGTCTCCGGAAGAAGAGCCAGAATACCGGACGGCTTTCCAACGAGATCGAGACCGGATTTTACACACCACCGCCTTCCGCCGACTGGAATATAAAACCCAGGTGTTTATCAATTACGAGGGAGATTATTACCGCACCAGGCTGACCCACACGCTGGAAGTCACCCAGATCGGACGTACAGTTGCACGCGCCTTGGGGGCTAACGAAGATCTGGTTGAAACCATTTGCATGGCGCATGACCTGGGACATCCTGCGTTCGGGCATTCGGGTGAAATCGTTTTAGCCCGATTAATGCGCGATCACGGAGGCTTTGATCATAACAAGCAATCGTACCGTATCGTGACCCTGCTCGAACGGCGTTTCCCCTATTTCCCGGGGTTGAACCTTACCTGGGAGGTGTTGGAAGGCATCGTCAAACACGAAACGGAATATGATGTGGCTGATGCGGCTGATTTCAACCCCGAGCTGCGCGGCCACCTGGAAGCCCAAATCACCAATGCAGCCGATGAGCTGGCTTATACCGCTCACGACCTGGATGACGGCTTGCGCTCCGGAATGATCACTCCGGCCATGTTGGAAGGTATGGCGTTGTGGGAAATCGTCTTGAAGAGCGTAGGGATTACGGGTGCGCAGATCGATGATATGGGCCGCCACCGGGTGATCCGCCGCTTGATCGGAATGGAGGTTACCGAGTTGGTGCATTCCACCGACCAGCACCTTCGTGAAAGTACTGTTCACTCGGCTGAGGAGCTTCAGCGGCTGCCGTATAATGTGGTCGGGTTCAGTGAGGACATGCACCGGCGCAACCGAGAGCTGAAGGATTTCTTGTATGCCAACCTGTACCGTCACTACCGGGTCGTGCGCATGGCGGTCAAGGCCGAGAGAATCATCTCCGAATTGTTTCGCGCCTATCAGGCAGAACCTACCATCTTGCCCGCCCACGTGCAATCACAGATTGAAGAGTTTGGCCTGGAACGCACGATATGCGACTACATCGCCGGCATGACTGATCGCTTTGCAATCGAAGAGTACCAGAAATTGTTCGATCCGATCAGCCTGCCCTAATCGCCAGAGATCAGCCTGCGAAAAATCGACGAGAGGTGATAAGATAGAGGCCTATATCGATTTTGAGGTAATTCGGAGCCAACAAGATGAGTGAAGGAACTTATTTAACGGCTGAGGGAGCCGCGCGTTTACATGATGAATTGGCATACTTGAAAGGACCTGCCCGCGAAGCCCTCTCCCAACGTCTACGCGCTGCTATCCAACAAGGCGATTTATCAGAAAACGCTGATTATACTTCGGCCAAAGAGGAGCAGGGATTCCTTGAAGGACGCATCGCCGAACTGGAACGAGCGTTAAAAAACGTCATCATCATTCCAGAAAAGATGCAAAAGTCTGAAGAAGTGAATATCGGTTCGCACGTGACCATCCAAGAGGAGGAATACCCCCCCGAGACCTATTATATGGTCGGTCCAAAAGAAGCCAACCCACGGAACGGGCGCATCTCCCACGAATCGCCAATCGGGCGGGCCTTAATCGGGCACAAAAAAGGGGAGGTTGTGACTGCAGAAACCCCTAATGGGCTCGTCCATTTTAAAATCATCAAAATTGATTAATGTCCACCTCGCATAAAACAAACCCCGGCGATGCCGGGTTTTGTTTTTTTTGATTCTCTGGAGGTAATTAGGGGTTTTGTTTGGGCCAGACGGAGAGCTCGAGCGTCAGCCGGTCGAAAAAGCTACAAGGAGGTAAAGCGCCCTGACCGTAGTTGAGATCGACCACCCGCGCTTCCAACTGTAGGGTTGCCGTCTCGAGTAAAATGCGTTTGCCAGGCTCGATAGATACCGGCTCCCCTTTGGATTCCAATTTCTGGTGGATGATGGAGTCGTTAAAGGCATGATCGCTCATCAAGACTTTCGTCACGGTTTGAATATCATTCTTATCGAACAGCCAAACCTCGAATGCCGTGACTTTCTTGGGATCGCCGACGCCTATTGTTTCGGACATGCCTACACCGCATTCCCCCATGAACTCGCCGGTTGGGGAATCGATGCTGAAGGAGTCATCGTACATATCGTCGCCCGCCATATAGGTAGTCATAAACTGGGCGACAGGAGGTTCTTTCGAACTGATCGGCGCAAATGCCCTTTCCACCCGCGAGGCTTCTTGATGGACCGGGGACGGCGAAGTCGGCTCGCCGCTGACCCCCAGGCTACGCCGGTTGCGCAACACGAGGGTGTACGCCAGGAATGCCGCGACGATGAGTGTACCTGCACACATGACACCCAGAAATATCGTCAGGAAATTGTTTGGTTTTTTCGCGGTGTTTGGCGCGGTCGTCGCAGCCGTCGTCGGAAGCCCTGGGAAGGACGGCGCCACGGCAGATCCGGCTTGTACAACGGTAGTGAATTCAGCGATGAGGTTGGGAGGGAGTACTTTCGGGTTTGCCTGGACGGCAGCCAGGATATCGGGCGCATCCGGACCGAGTTCCTTCCAGCGGTTCTGGGCCGATAGTTTGTCCTGGTCCTTGGAATATGTGGTTATGGCCATGCGCAGATAATCTTCTTTGAGATCACTACGCAAGAGAGCCGGGGAAGCATCTTTCCATTGGACGGGAAACAGCAACCAGCCAAAGATCGTCAAACCGATTATCGCTCCAAGCACCAGGCCAATCACACCCGTGACCAGGGGGTTTCCGAGTTGCTCGCGAATCCTGTCCATATTTCGACTCCTACGGTTTTATTAACCATGTGCCAGGCGGAAGGGGATCAAGCTACAGGTTGATTGTAAAGCAGTCTCCGCCAAAGTGCAACGTTTAACCGATGGGAATGTTGCAAGGTTTATGCCGTTTGGGTGGGTTCTTCACCATTGACGTTTTCCAACAAGAAGGTGGCTTGACAATTGGAGCATTGGGCTTCGCGTTTATTGACCACTACCAGCAATCCCCCACATTTTGGGCAGGGTTTTTGCAGGGGACGCTTCCAAGAAGTAAAATCGCAATTCGGGTAGTTGGCGCACCCGTAAAAAACACGCCCTTTGCGGGTTTTGCGCATGACCAGGTCGCCGCCATCTTGTGGACAGCTCACCCCGATTTTTTCGAGGAGTGGTTCCGTATGGCGGCATTCAGGGAATGTACTACAACTAATGAACTTGCCGAACCGTCCCCAACGGATCACCAGATCATGCCCGCATTCAGGGCAGCTACGCCCGATTTTTTCTAATTCGGATTTTTGCGCAGGCATTTCAGCCTGGGCGCGTTTAACCTGTTCTGAAAATGGCTGGTAGAAGGCCCGGATCACATCGATCCATTCCCGATCGCCTTCGGCCACCTCATCCAGGTCGGTTTCCATTCGAGCTGTGAAGCTCGTATCCACGACCTCTGGGAAGTGGTTGACCACCAGGTCATTCACGAGCAGCCCGGTCTCCGTAGGTTCAAGACGTTTCCCGTCGCGGCTGACGTAGCCCCGCTCCTGGATGGTAGAAAGAATAGGCGCATAGGTTGAGGGCCGGCCAATCCCATACTCCTCAAGGGTTTGCACCAGGGTTGCTTCCGTATAGCGCGGGGGCGGCTGGGTAAAATGCTGTTCCGGGATCAGCCGCTGCAATTGTTGTTTCTGACCTTCAGCCAGGCTTGGAGGGACGGGCACGTTCTCCGACCCTTCTTCAATTTTCACGTCTTCATCGCGGGTTTCTTCGTATAACACCAAGAAGCCTGGAAAGCGCACTGCCGAGCCCGAAGTACGCAGCAGGTACTGATGGGCTTTTCCGACACCGTCGATCTCGACCGTCAGGGTGTCGTAAATGGCCGACTCCATCTGGCATGCAACAAAGCGTTGCCAGATCAGTTGGTAGAGGCGATATTGGTCGCGATTGAGAAATGATTTGACCATATCAGGTTCACGCAAAACGGAGGTAGGGCGAATGGCTTCATGGGCTTCCTGTGCACCGACAGCACGGGTCTTGTAGGCTACCGGGGTATCCGGCAAGAAATCCTGCCCGAAGCGTTTACCGATGTATTGGCGGACTTCGTTTACTGCCAGGTCGGAGATATTCGTTGAATCCGTCCGCATATAGGTAATCAAGCCGCTGCTACCGCCCTCACCGGTGTCGATCCCCTCATACAATTGTTGCGCCAATGCCATCGTTCGCCGGGCAGTGTAGCCCAGCCGGCGGGAAGCCTCTTGTTGCAAAGAACTGGTAATAAACGGAGCTAAGGGTTTGCGTTTCCGTTCTCCGCGTTTTACCTTGCTGATCACGTACAAGGCTTTTTCCATATCCTCCAGGATGGGCTTTACACTCCCCTGGCTGGGCAGATCTATCTCTTTTTCGTCCATTCTGACCAGCTTGGCCAGGTAGATCATTTCATCGCCTTCGGTTTTAAGTTCGGCGGCAATTGACCAGTATTCCACCGGGATGAAAGCATCGATTTCACGTTCCCGCTCGACGATCAAGCGGAGCGCCACCGATTGAACCCGGCCAGCCGATAAGCGGCTGCGTACTTTTTCCCACAGGAGTGGGCTGATACTATACCCCACCAGGCGATCCAACACACGCCGGGCTTGTTGTGCATCCACCAGGTTCATGTCGATATCGCGGGGGTGTGAGAATGCCGCAGCGATAGCAGGTTGAGTGATCTCGTGGAACACCACGCGTTGGGAGTGCTGAGGATCGATGGCAGCAGCTTCCATCAGGTGCCAGGCAATGGCTTCCCCTTCTCGGTCAGGGTCGGTTGCGAGAAAGACTTCTTCGGCAGAGCTGGCTAATGCCTTTAGTTCTTTGACAACCTGACGCTTTTCATTTGGCACCCGGTAACGCGGGGTAAAATTGTGCTCAACATCCACCGAGAGTTCGGAGCGCAGCAGGTCACGAACATGCCCGACCGACGCCTTCACCGTGTATCCTTTGCCTAAAAAGCGGCCGACGGTGCGAGCTTTGGCTGGAGATTCGACAATCACCAGCTTTCCACTGCGAGTTGGCGCTCGTTTGGCGGGTTTCTCGGGTTTCGGGATGCCTTCATGCTCCGGCGTCCGGCCAATCCGGTAGAGCTTAGTACCGCACACCGGGCAGATGCCTTGAGTAACGGGGGATCCGGCTGCGTTATAACTTGCCTGGGGGTTGTTAATCTCACGTTTGGCTTTGCATTTAAAACAATAAGCTTCCAATCGAATCTCCTACAAATACTGGCGGCGGTTGGCTTCTTTCAACAGGGTCACTACTTGTTTAACCTGCTGTGCCTGATCTTTATGGCAAATCAGTAACGCATCTCCGGTATCAATCACAACCAGGTCGCGCACCCCAATCGTCACAATCAAGCGTTCAGAGCCAGAACTGCTCACCAGCGAATTTTTTGTGTCAATCCCGAGGTAGTCGCTCCCCAGGATAATATTGCCGTCTCCATCAGAGGAGAGTACATCAAAAAGCGAATCCCAACTACCAACGTCATTCCAACCTAAATTGGTAGCGGGCAGCACAGCCACCTGCTCGGCCCGCTCCATAATACCATAGTCGATTGTTTCACTTTTCAGGGAAGGCCAGACGTGGCGCACAACTTCCTGCCGGGCGGGTGACTCCCAGCCTTGCGAGATCTCTTCAAGCTGACCGGCAAGCTCAGGCATCTGCCGGTGGAATTCTTGCAAGATGCGATCCACCCGCCAAATAAACATACCGGAGTTCCAATCATGGTCGCCGCTTGCAAGCATTTGGGCAGCTTGCGCTTCGGAAGGTTTTTCTTTGAAACGAAGGACGCGATATGCCCGCATCCCCTCGTACTCACCCAATGGTTCACCGCGTTGGATATACCCGTACCCGGTCGAAGCGAAAGACGGGGTAATCCCGAGCGTTACCAGAAAGCCGCTTTCGGCGAGCTGGTAGGCCGAGCTCAACAGGTCACGGAAACGGGCTTCATCGCCGATGAAATGATCGGCCGTCAGAATCGCCATGACGGCTTGCGGATCCCGATTTCGTAGGGCTACTCCCGCCAATCCCACCACAGCCGCGGTGCCACGGGGCATGGGCTCGATCAGGTAATTCTCCTGCGGGATTTGTGGGCAAAGCTGCATCAATTGGGCGGCCTGGTCGGCAACCGTCACGACCAGAATGCGCTGCAGTGGGAATACACCTTCCAATCGATCAATCGCAATCTCAAAGAGCGTCCTCTGGTCGAACAGTTTCAGCACCTGTTTCGGTCGTTTTTGGCGTGAAAGGGGCCACAGGCGGGTGCCGCCGCCGCCCGCCATGATCACTGCGTAATAATGTGGTTTCATTCTAATTATCCACCCTGTATTCTGAAGAATTTTCCCGGAGAGCCACATATTGCATGTGACCGACCTGCCGTACCATCCCCTTAAGCTCCATCATGGTGAGTGTAGCCGATACTTTTTCGATTGGCAAGCCAGCCTGTGCGCGGATCTCATCGACGTGCAAAGGCTCCCTCCCGAGCAACGTGAGCAAGCGAGCTTCCGTTGCATCCGTTGGCAGGCTGGTGCGGGCAGCGCGATGTTCCGTCACCTGCTGGAGCTGCAGAATTTCCAGAATTTCTTCGGGACGCAGTAACGGGTGCGCTCCATCTTGCACCAGGCGGTTCGTACCCTTGCTTTGAGGGGCGAGAATGTTGCCCGGCACCGCAAATACCTCACGCCCTTGCTGAGCAGCAAACGCTGCCGTAATGAGCGCCCCACTCTTTTCTCCAGCTTCGATCACCACGACCCCTAATGATAACCCGGAGATGATCCGATTACGGGGAGGGAAGTTGACCCCATCTGGAGGGGTCCCAGGAGCGTAATCGCTGATCAGCGCCCCGTGGGTGAGGATCCGTTCCGCCAGGCGCACATGCTCGGGAGGATAGATGCGATCGACGCCACTGCCGAGAACCGCCAGGGTCCTTCCGCCCACAGTAAGCGCCGCATCGTGAGCGAGTCCGTCGACTCCCCGGGCTAATCCACTGACCACTGTCACTCCATTGTTGGCCAGATAAGCAGATATTTCTTCGGCAATTTGCCGGCCATACACCGTTACCCGGCGGGTACCAACGATGGCGACCGCCCAGAAATCTTCCGGGATCAATTTGCCCCGCAGGTACAATACGGGTGGGGGTTGGTCGATCTGCTTAAGCCGCTCGGGATAAGCTTCGTCTTCACGAATCAGTACCTGGATACCCTTTCCCTTGATGGTATCCAGGTATTTCTCGAGATCGATGCTTTTCCGAGTGCGGATTACATTCTCGGCGATTTTGGAGCTTAAACCTGCAGACTGCAGACCTTCCAAGGGCGCCTGCCAAGCAATGGACAGATCCCCGAAGTAGTTTTGCAGGGCTTGCATGCGCACCGCACCGATCCCCTTTACCAGGTTAAAACCAACCCAGTATGCTTTTTGCTCCATCACTAATCTCGTTGTCGCCGGGTTATTCCCAGGCTTGCGGGCGGACAACCATTACCTTTTTATCTGGATCGACGCTCAAGATCACATCTGCAACTGCGGGGTACAGCACTTCTTCCCCCGTAATAGAGCGCACCAAATAAACGTCGTTCGCCCCGGTTTCCATGATTTCATTCAGTGTTCCGACCAGGTTACCTGATTCGTCGAAGACCTGCATGCCAATCAGTTGGTGGTGATAATACTCACCTTCCGGGAGTGACGGAAGCCCTTCCTTAAGGATGTAAACCAACTGGTTTCGCAACAAGCCCACCTCTTCCCGGAGGTGAATGCCTTCAAAGGTGAAGAGGAGCGCCTGGTCTTTGGGTCGACGGTGAGTGATCAGCATCGGTTTTTTTTGATCACCAACGTAGACCGTCGTTCCTGAGCGTAAGCGCTCGGGGAAATCGGTCATGATTTCAAATTCGATTTCACCATGGATGCCATGTGGGCGGTGTAAGCGCCCTGCCACCAAAAACACAGGCTCGCTGGATGAATGCGGGCCTGTGGAAGTGGGATTCGTGTCCGGAGTGGATTGATCCTGTTCGCTCATCGAGGTTCGATGACGTCCATGGATACCTGTTTACCCTCACGCGCTGCGGCTACACGCAACAGAATCCGGAGAGCATTGGCGACGCGCCCATTTTTCCCAATGACGCGGCCCATGTCCTCTTTTGCTACACGCAATTCCAAATGGACTTTACCGGCCACACGAGATTGAGTAATCTGAACCTGGGTGGGATCGTCAACGAGAGAACGGGCGACAAATTCGACAAGATCTTTCACTGCCTCTCCTTTCCACCGGGCATCCTTGTGTTTGAGCAACCCGATCTGCATTCGATCGGATTGCCTGACCTCGATGTTGGCTGCCGGGAGGTATTAATCAGGCCTTATCAACCTGCCGTGTTTTCGGATTTACTTTCCGGTTTTCGTGGGCAAGGTTGGCTTCAACCAACACGGTTTTGGCTGGCTCACCCGCTTTCACGCGCGCAAAGCGTTCCATCAAGCCAATGGAATTGAAGACCTGCAAGGCCGAATCACTCGGTTGGGCGCCTTTGCCCAACCAATCGTAGATACGATCTTCTTTTACAACAACCGTAGACGGATTGGTGCGTGGGTTATAAAAGCCCAGGATTTCCAGAAAACGCCCATCCCGAGGCGCTTCCTTATCGGCGGCAACAATACGGTAACTGGTTTGGCCTTTGAGGCCAACACGACGTAGACGAATGCGAACCATCGAGATTATTCTCCTCTGATCACAAGTATATTCGATTATATCCAAATCCGGTGACAAGAAACCAGCAGAGGTGAGGGAGCGCTGAAGGATAGCGCCATAGGCTCTCCTGGCTTTTTCACCGGTCTATCCGAACAGGCGTGGCAAGCCACGTCCGCCCGATTTTTGCAATGTCTTGAACATCTTTTGTGCTTCGCGGAATTGTTTCATCACGCGGTTTACCACCTGGACTTCCGTACCGGAACCGTTGGCGATGCGCCTGCGCCGGCTGGCATTCAGGATATCGGGTTTGCGGCGCTCTTCAATCGTCATCGAGTTGATGATAGCTTCGGTCGTTCTCAACTGTTTTTCTGCTTCCTTGGGATCCACCTTCCGAGCCGCTTGACCCAGATTACCAGGAAGCATTTCGAGGATCTGGCTGAGAGGGCCCATTTTTCGCACCTGACGCAATTGATCGGCAAAATCTTCCAGGCTGAACTGGCCAGACATCATCCTGGCTGCCTGATCTCTAGCGGTTTTCTCGTCGAAGGCTGATTCCGCCTTTTCAATCAGGCCAATCATGTCGCCCATCCCCAGGATACGTGAGGAGAGCCGAGAGGGGTTGTAGGCTTCCAATGCATCCAGGCCTTCACCAACACCCAGGTATTTGATCGGCACCCCGGTCACACTGCGGATCGAGATAGCAGCTCCACCGCGCGCATCACCGTCCATCTTCGTCATGATCAGCCCGGTTAGCGAGACCGTGTCGCGGAAGCCTTCAGCGACGTGCAGCGCTTCCTGCCCAATCATGGCATCCACAACCAGGAGCGTCTCCGCTGTCGGCACGCGTTGGGTGATGGAGCGCAGCTCTTCCATCAGTTCATTATCCAATTGCGAGCGTCCGGCGGTATCTAGGATCAACACGCTCATACCGCCTTTTTGGGCGCTGTCATATGCGCGAGCTGCCAGCTCAGGCGGTTTAATTCCCACTTCTGAAAATACCGGGACGCCGACTTTTTCACCCAGGGTTAGCAATTGCTTAACAGCCGCCGGGCGGTACGGATCGGCTGCGACTAACATCACCCGTTCTCCCTGCGACCGGAGCACTTTGGCAAGCTTAGCAGCAGCGGTCGTCTTCCCAGAGCCCTGAAGCCCGACCAGCATCATGACCCGCGGCCGGGGACCTGCCAGGTTTAGGCGAGAAGGTTCGCCCAACGTATTCATCAGTTCTTCGTTGACGATCTTGATGACCTGTTGGGCAGGGTTGAGCGCTTGGGAGACTTCAACACCGATCGACCGTTCGCGAACCCGGTTGACGAAGTCTTTCACAACCGAGTAATTGACGTCTGCCTCCAGCAAGGCCAGGCGCACCTCGCGCATGGCAACGTCAACATCCGCCGCGGACAGTTTCCCGCGGCGGCGCAACTGCTGAAATACATTATTGAGTCGATCGGTTAAAGTCTCAAACACTTCAAATATATACCTAAGCTGGTCAACTGGTTAACGGGTGGATTTTAGTCGGTAAACAAGGAAAGGTCAAGGGCAAAGCGAGAAACGCCGACGTATCTGCGAGGTAATCTTCGGGTTATAATAGCCTGTACTGGCTTGGTTAATATTCCCGGTACTTATCCGATCAAACAATCCAGGAGATAATTATGCGCAAGGTTGCAATCGTTATTGACAGCACCGCCAACCTTCCCAAAGATGTGCTATCCCAATACAAGATTACTACCTTACCCCAGACTCTGGTTTGGGGGCAACAAATCTATCGTGATGGGGTCGACATCACCCCGGATGAATTCTATGCCCGGTTAGTATCTTCTACGGTGATCCCAACGACGTCGCAGGTGACTCCAGCAGAGTTCAGCCAGGCATTCAGCCAATTACTCGGTCAGGATTACGATGTATTGGCTATCCTGGTGTCCGAAAAGCTATCTGGGACGATGGCTTCTGCAATTCAAGCGAAGGAAAACCTCAAAAGTGATCGCATCCAGCTTATCGATTCCAATACCACCTCAATGGCGCAAGGCCTCGAGGCATTAGAAACCGCCCGAGCCGCAGCGGATGGGGCTAGCTTGAGTGAATGTGTTGCACTGGCAGAAACACTTCGTAACCACACCGGTGTACTTTTCGTGGTAGATACGTTAAAATTCCTCCATCTGGGTGGGCGCATTGGCGGAGGAGCACGATTTTTGGGGACTGCCCTCAACCTGAAACCAGTGCTGGAGTTGGTTAACGGACGCATCGAAGCGATCCAGCGGGTAGTCTCAAAGCGCAAAGCCATCGACCGTATCCTGGACCTGGTTGAGCTCCGCATAGCCGGACGTACTCCCTTACACATCGCTACACTACATGCTCGCGCTCCTGAGGAAGCTGAAGCACTTTTAGATCGCGCCAAAGAACGGTTCCACCCGGTCGAGGGGTTTGTCACTGAGCTCAGCCCGGTGGTGGGTGTTCACGTAGGACCAGGGACCCTGGGATTAGCCTTTCTGGCGGGCAGGTGAGCCTGATAGGGTACACTTCAACAATAATCCAGAACATCTACCATTCTTTTTACGAGGATTTCATTTATGAAACCAATTGAGTCGATTGGAATACAGGCGCCAACCACCTACCTACCACGCCGCGGAATCGAATTAACCCGCTGGGCAGTCATCGCCTGCGACCAATTCACTTCCGAACCAGAGTATTGGGCAGAGGTGGAAAAAGTGGTGGGAACGGCTCCATCGACTTTCAACCTGGTGCTCCCGGAGGTCTTTATCGGCAAACCAGAAGAACAATTCCGGCTCAAAACGATCCAGGAAAATATGCGCCGGTATCTGGCTGAAGACGTGCTGGAGGCGCATGATGGTTTTATCTACGTGGAAAGGCAAACAGCCCCGGGGAAAATCCGCAAGGGATTGGTGCTGGCCCTCGATCTGGAATGCTACGATTACACCAAAGGGTCAAGCAGCCTGGTCCGTGCAACGGAAGGGACGATCCTCGATCGTCTGCCGCCACGCATCAAGATCCGTGAAGCAGCCGATCTCGAACTTCCTCACATCATCGTACTGATTGATGACCCACAGGGAACCGTCATCGAGCCCCTGGCGGGTGTGAAAGACCGGCTGACACGCTTATACGATTTCGATTTGATGTTGGGCAGCGGTCACCTGGCTGGCTACCAGGTAGACGATGGGGTTATCGAACAGCAGATAATCCACAGTCTTGAGCGGCTCGCCGATCCCCAGGCTTTCCACCGAAAATACCAGGTTGGCCCGGAGCAACCGGTACTGCTCTTTGCGATGGGGGATGGGAACCACTCGCTGGCAACGGCAAAAGCGATCTGGGAAAAGATCAAGAGGCAGGTCGGCATGGACCACCCTGCTCGATATGCCCTCGTCGAGATTGAGAATGTCCACGATGAGGCTATTGATTTCGAACCCATCCATCGAGTGTTATTCCAAATATCTCGAGACCCACTACAGGCGGTCAGCGACTTCTTCTCCGGGCAAACGCATTATCACACCTGTCATGACCAGAAAGAAATGGTTGCCCAGGTCAACGCAGGTGGTTCCGCCCAACGGGTTGGCGTCATTCGTCTTGGAGAATGTGGCGTTGTAGAGATACGCAATCCAATTTCGAACCTGGCAGTCGGTAGCTTACAAAATTGGCTCGACACATTCCTCAAAGCAGGCGGCGCAGAAACGGTCGACTACGTCCACGGGGAAGAAGTGCTCTCCCGCCTGGGATGCCAACCTGGAAATATGGGCTTTTATTTGCCGGCCATGCACAAAAGCGATCTGTTCAAAACAGTCATTTTGGATGGGGCTCTACCCCGGAAAACATTCTCGATGGGCGAAGCGCGTGAAAAGCGCTTTTATATGGAAGCTCGCAAACTAACGGATTGATTATGACGCCGTTCGAACCTTCCGGAAACCCCGGTTTGCCAGCGCCTGAAGTCCGCATGACAGAATTACGGATCGAACCCTGGCCCGATGGGAATCGCATCCGCGTCCACCTCAACTTGACCCCCTTCGAGACTCGTCCCAGCGTCGAACTAACGGTATTTGACCCCGGCGGTGAGGAAGTGGCCAACGCGATAATCCTAGAAACAATGCTTCCGCGGATTGTTGTAACGCTGCATCTCCGCCCCGCAGAGTCAGGCATGGAATACCGGCTACAAGCCAGCTTGTTCTATGAAGATTTAGGCGTCATCCAGCGGCTGGAGCAGTCCTTCAGCCTTCCCTCACCAGAGTACCATCTGAGCTGAAACCGAGCTATGAAACCAGCGACCATCGGCGCTTTCCTCCTTAACCTGCTGCTGGTAGCCGGTTGTTCGTCCCCTGTAGTGGCGCCCCTCCTCACTCCCACGCTCCTCCCCAGCAAAACATCCACCCGGGCAACCTCCCCGACTTATACAGGAATTCCAGCATCCACATTATTACCGCCCTCCATGACGCCTTCACAGGCAAGTTCGGTAAGCTTGTCCTCACCCCTGCAAGGTATTGCATTGGCAGAGTTGCCGGAAATCGTGACCAATCCCTTCCAATTTCCAAGGCCGGGGCAAGATAGTGGTCATCATGGCACAGACTTTGCATTCTATTCCCATGGATCCTTCATGTCGATCTTGGGGATGCCAGTTCAAGCGGTATTGCCCGGGCAAGTCGCATTGGTGGTTTCAGACCGGCCACCCTACGGGAACGCTCTTCTGATCGAAACGCCCATCGAAGTGTTACCCAATGGAGTTCAACGCGCTATCCTTCAAATGGAACCCACACCGGCCCCAACCACGATCCCTTCCCTGACCTGCCCGACGGTTCAGACCACGCCAACCTGGGATGCTGGGCGGCAGTCAGTCTATTTGCTATATGCTCACCTGGCGGCCACACCGAAATTTCAGATGGGTGATGATGTGGAAGGCGGTGAGGTGATCGACCAGGTCGGAAACAGTGGGGTTTCGAGCAATCCGCATCTACATCTCGAAGTCCGGATTGGACCTGCTGGAGCGAGATTCACGGGCATGTCACATTACAACAACCGCGCCA
>JAQTMA010000004.1:40635-61160 GCA_028714615.1 Anaerolineaceae bacterium
CGCTGGTTGGTCTATGAGACGTTTCAAGTGAATCGTTTCCAATTGGCGATCGTATCGATCGATCATCCGGGCCAGGCGCCGATCCAGCTCACCGAAGACGCTGCATCCAACCATTCGCCAGCCTGGTCTCCGCAGGGGCGCAAAATCGCCTATATTGCCTCGCTTGATGGCCTGGATGGGTTGTGGGTAGCCGATCTGGATAAGAGTGTGGAGCGCTCGTCCCAACTCATCCGCCCTCAACCCGCCCGAATGCAACACCCAACCTGGTCGCCAGATGGTCGTTACCTGGCCTGGGCGCAAGTATGGAACGGCGATGCCGGCGTATTTTTGTGGGATACTACCCAACCTTCCTCCCCAACTTACAGATTGGGCAGTGGAGATTGGCCGGTCTGGTCGCCGGATGGCAGCCAGGTAGCCACCCGCATCCGCACACCCAATCAGGAGTATTTGGGCATTTATACGGTTGTCGATGGACTCCAGACCTTGCCGCCCGTGCTGCTTCCCGGCCAACTGGTGGGATTCGACTGGAAAACAGGTCGGTTGCCGAATCCACTGCCCGTATCCTTTCAAACCGCAAATCACTCAACCCCAGGAGCGTCCTGGACTGGAGCATCTCCCTATCAACCCGCGGGCGCTACAGTCAATGCTGGCTTGATCCCTCTTCAGGATGTAACCGCACCACAGGCATCGCTGAGTGAACGCGCGAGTGGGTCGTTCATCGCGCTGCGACAACGGCTTGCAAGTGAGCTGGGTTGGGATTACCTGGCCAGCCTGGAGAACGCTTTTGTAGCGATAACCTCCCCCTTGCCGCCTGGGTTGGAAGGTGACTGGCTATATACGGGTCGGGCGTTCGCAGCCAATCTCCTCCCGATTAACGCCGGATGGATGATGGCTGCCAGGGAAGACTTTGGAAATCAGACCTACTGGCACATCTATTTGAAAACTCGCTACCAGGACGGATCACAAGGCGCCCCCATTGATTTGCCGGTATGGGATATCAATGCCCGTTATGCCGGGGATGCGGCCATCTACGAGCATGGCGGTGCACCCGTGAAAACTCGCCCTCCAGGATATTGGGTTGACTTGACCCAGTTGGCTGCGGCTTATGGTTGGGAGCGCCTCCCTGCGCTGAGCAATTGGCGGACTTTCTTCCCGGCTACCCGGATGGCTGAATTTATTTTTCCGGAAGGATTAGATTGGACGCAGGCCATGCTGGAACTCTACCCCCCTGAGGTATTAATCACGACCACCCCCGTGCATTACCCACTAACCACCTCAACCCTGCTCCCCAGTTGGTACAGAACACGGACTCCCACATTGACCCCCATGCCGACGATTACGCCTACCCGGCGCGCTACCTGGACGCCGCTGGCATCTTTGACCCCATGAAGCAAAACCGCCTTGCCTTCCACCGGTTGCAGCACCAAGCCAATCCTACCTGGATGTTCATATGGGCCTGCCCGGCAATCCTCAGCCTGGTTGCGTGTCAGCCGGTCGTAATAGCTGCCCCGCCCGAATCGGCAACCCCAACCTCTATGACGATTTCCAGCTCTGCCCCAACAGCTTCCTTTCCGATCCCGACGCTATCCCAAGCGACCAGGGTTCCTGATCCGAGTAGAATGGTAAGCGCAACCTTCACATCGAGCCCTACTGAACGGCCTCTGCGTTTCGACTTCCCCACACCTGGTCCACAACCCATCTCGGCCTGGCGGCCACCCCTTTACGACATCCCCTGGGCGCCTGGACCGTACGATCATTTTTATTTTCACCGGCCGATCGCTGCAGACGAAGTCAACTGGCCCCTAGCCGATTACCGGTATGGCGGCATTGATGAGAACAGCGACATAGTCCACAGCGGCATCGACATCGATGCTCCTCTAGGCGCACCGGTCCTGGCAGCCGCGGGGGGTATGGTGGAATGGGCTGGTTACGGCCTGTTTCGCGGGGTATATGACACTCAAGATCCGTACGGCCTGGCAGTAGCCATCCGCCATGACTTCGGTTATCAAGGTCAGCGGTTGTTCACCGTATATGCCCATCTGAAAGAAGTTTACGTTCAGGTTGGGCAACACGTCCAGCCCGGAGATACACTCGGGAAGGTCGGTATCACTGGTAAAACCAGCGGCCCGCACCTTCATTTCGAAGTCCGGCTGGGTAAGAATATCTCCTGGGATTCACGGAACCCGGAATTATGGCTGGCGCCAGCGCAAGGTTGGGGCACTCTGGTTGGGTTACTGACCAATGCCGATGGCACGAAAATCAATAGTAAGGAAATCCTGGTAGCCTCTGGAGAGAACGGGCGTACCTGGGTGGTACGCACCTATGGTGCTGGCACGATCAATAGCGACGAATATTATCAGGAAAACCTGGTTTTGAGTGATCTTCCCGCCGGGAGATACCGGATTTCAGTAGTCTACAATATGGTCCGCCTGGACGCGGAGGTGCAGATCAAGCCAGGGCTGGTCACCTATTTTCGCTTTCAGGGGAAGAATCTGTATAGCTTTCGCCCACCCAATGCTCCTATTGTCTTTTTAACCCCTGGCCCTTAACATAGTTAATGACTTTGCGGGGTAATTCGTTGCCACGGGATTATCTCGATACGGCATCTTGACAATTAGAACTTTTGTGCTAAAATGGAGTTGTCTTAATGATCTCCCGATGATGTCGAAGGGTTCAATGGCATGCAGACATCATTCAGGTTACAATCATGAGAAGCGATCGATGGCAGGTGGTACCTGACCTGAAGACGCTTAGCCGATTGCCAATGGAAACCAGGCAAACAATCCGTTGTGCACCCTAAATTTTTTTTTCTTCAGGAGAACGATACAATGCCTCGCAAGTCCCCCTCCAATACTCAACCCCTGCCGTTCGACGACGGCAAACCAGGAATGGAAGACGCTCGCCGGGCCGTACTCGACAAAGCCTTGAATGATATTCTCAAGCGCTATGGAGAAGGTTCAATAATGCGCCTGGGCGAAGCCCATCATATGGAAGTGGAAGCCATCCCGACAGGGTCCTTATCTCTCGACCTGGCTTTAGGGGTCGGCGGCTTACCCCGCGCGCGCATCACCGAGATCTACGGCCCGGAGTCTTCCGGGAAAACCACCCTCTGCCAGCATGTCGTTGCCGAAGTGCAAAAACGGGGGGGTACGGCAGCGTATATCGATATGGAGCACGCGCTGGATCCCGCGTATGCTGCTCGCTGTGGCGTCAACATCGATAACCTGCTAATCTCGCAACCAGATACTGGCGAACAAGCGTTAGAAATTGCCGAAACACTCGTCCGCTCCGGCGCAGTCGAGCTGGTGGTGGTCGATTCGGTGGCAGCACTGGTGCCGCGCTCTGAAATCGAAGGCGACATGGGCGATGCGACCATGGGTATGCAAGCACGCCTGATGTCACAGGCTTTGCGCAAACTATCTGGAGCCATCAACCAGACCAAGACTGCCGTTATCTTCACCAACCAATTACGGCAAAAGATCGGGATCATGTTCGGCAATCCGGAAACTACCCCGGGAGGATTGGCACTCAAATTTTATGCATCCGTCCGCCTGGACGTGCGCCGCATCCAGTCGATCAAGATCGGTCCAGAAATTGTTGGTAACCGCGTACGCGTACGGGTGGTCAAGAACAAAGTAGCCCCGCCATTCCGGACAGCCGAATTTGACATTATGTATAATGAGGGCATCTCCAAGGTGGGCGACATCATCGACCTTGCCACCCAACTGGAAATCGTGCAAAAACGCGGCGCTTTCTTCTCCTATGGCGATATCCGCCTGGGTCAAGGTCGCGAGAATGCTAAGGAATTCTTACGCCAGAACACCGAACTATCCAATGAGATCGAGGTCGCCGTTCGGCAACGCGCCCCGGGAGGAATACAAATCGGGTTGGGTGGCGGTGGAGGCGAGGAGAGTCTCGACGATAACGAAGGATAAATTAATATAAAACAACATACCGGGCTTCCCTAAGGAGCCCGGTATGTTGTTTTTGAAGCACAGTTGGAGATTATGTACCCTCTTCCCAGGAATTCAGGTATTTCACCTGATCGGGTGTCAGATGGTCTATCTCCACTCCCATTGAACGCAGCTTGAGCAAAGCAATCTCTTTATCGATCTCTTCGGGAACGCTGTAAACCTGTTTTGCCAGGGTTTCGGCGTTCTTTAGCATATACTCAGCGCTCAGCGCCTGGTTGGCGAATGACATGTCCATTACACTCGCGGGGTGGCCTTCCGCAGCCGCCAGGTTGATCAGGCGGCCTTCCCCAAGCAAATGGATCTGCCGTCCGTCCTTCATTTGGTATTGCTCAATGAATGGACGGACCAACTTTTTCCCGGTAGAGAGCTCTTCCAATGCAGGGATATTAATCTCTACATTGAAATGCCCAGAATTAGCTACCAGTGCGCCATCCTTCATTACTTCGAAATGGCATTGGTCGATGACGTTCAAATCTCCGGTAACTGTCACAATGATATCCCCAATGCGAGCTGCTTCTGCCATCGGCATCACCCGGAAGCCATCCATAACCGCTTCCAGCGCCTTGAGCGGGTCGATCTCCGTTACGATCACATTCGCGCCCATGCCTTTAGCCCGGGATGCCAGGCCCCGACCGCACCAGCCGTAACCCGCAACTACAAAATTCTTCCCGGCGATCAGGATATTGGTAGCTCGAATAATGCCATCCAGGGTGGATTGGCCTGTGCCGTAACGGTTATCGAAGAGATGCTTGGTTAAGGCATCATTAACGGCAATGACGGGGAAACATAAGGCTCCGTCGGCAGCCATTGCGCGCAAGCGGATCACGCCGGTTGTAGTTTCTTCTGTTCCACCCACCATGTGTTGCATCAACTCGCGTCGATCCTTGTGCATCGTGCCGACTAAATCGGCCCCATCGTCCATCGTCATCATGGGTTTGTGATCGAGTGCAGCGTTGAGATGCTTGTAATAGCTGACGTTGTCTTCGCCTTTAATGGCATACACCGGGATTTCGTCGTAGGTCACCAGGGAGGCCGCCACGTCATCCTGAGTGGAAAGCGGGTTGGAAGCTGTCAGCACGATATCGGCGCCACCAGCCTGGAGAGTCTTCATCAGGTTCGCGGTTTCAGTCGTAACGTGCAAGCACGCAGAAACGCGCACACCTTGCAAAGGCCGTTCTTTGGCAAAGCGCTCACGTATTTGTCGTAAGACCGGCATTTCTCGGTCAGCCCATTCGATGCGCCGGCGGCCGCCTTCGGCCTGCTTCAGATCTTTTACATGGTATTGGGTCATTTACTCCTCCAAGGTTTGTGTTACCCGATCGTCTGGGTTAACTGGGTGTCTAAGGATTTGGCCAATCCGAAGTTCTCATGATAACGAGCCAGGAATTCGGTTGGGGTATAGAAATGGTTCTGGGTCCCAGGTTGTTCCAGGCAATATGTTGCGGCCAACGCGCCCATTTTGCCGCACGTTTCCAGGTCCAGACAGAACGCATAACCGGTGAGAAATCCGCCGCGGAAAGCATCGCCTACGCCAGTCGGGTCGACGATTTGCCTTGGGGGGACGGGAGGAATGTTGATCTCCTGGTGCTTTGTGTAGATGCGAGCGCCTGATTCTCCACACGTGACGACGGTGAATGGAACCCGTTTGAATACCTCATCCTTACCCATCCCGGTATGTTTTTGCACCAGCTCAAACTCATATTCATTGACAAACAGGCAAAACGCACCTTCTACCCCACGGCGTATGTCTTCGTGGTCCATGCGCACGAGTTGTTGAGAGGGATCATACAGATAATGAATGCCCAACTCCTGGCATTCGACCGTCATGCGGCGCATGGCGCCCGGATCGTTGGGGGAAATGACCACCAGGTCCGGTTTGGGAGAGAGATCGTATAAGCTGAGCTGACCTGCATCTGCCATAGCGCCGGCATAGAAACTGGCGATCTGGGCATTGGACAAGTCGGTATTCGCGAAAAAAGAAGCGGTATATTTACCAGGAATTTGAAGCACCGCGGTGGTGTCAACTCCCTTGCTCTCCAGCCACTCACGATATTCGGTAAAGTCCTCACCAGCCGTAGCCATCAAGCGAGGTTTGCCTCCCAAAAGCGCCATCGTGTAAGCGATATTCGGGGCTGTGCCGCCACGTTGACGCACCATCGAATCAACCAGAAAGGATAAACTGATCTTTTCGAGATGCTCCAATAAGATATGATCACGGAAGTAGCCAGGGAAGGACATTAAGTAGTCAAACGCGATTGAGCCCGTGCATACAATGTTCATCTGGTTTTCTCTTTCTCCGCAAATCAGGGCCGGCGAACGGCAGCAGATAAGGCGTCACCGAAGGGGGGACGGAGGATCCCTTTTTCGGTAACCAATGCTGTGAGGAGGCGGCTCGGGGTGATGTCAAAGGCGGGGTTGCGTGCGCTGGCGCCCCGCGGAGTCACCCGTTCTCCGGCGAGCTGGATCGATAACACTTCTGCTGGGTCGCGTTCTTCAATCGGAATCGCATCTCCCCGAGGGAGAGTGAGATCGATGGTCGAGGTGGGAAAAACGGCATAAACGGGAACCTGATTGTCGTTGGCTGCCAGAGCCAGCATGTATGTGCCAATTTTGTTGGCAACATCCCCATTTGCAGCCACACGATCTGCTCCAAAAAATACTTTGTTTGCTTTACCGCTCTGAAGGAAATGTCCCGCCATATTATCGCAGATGATGTCATAAGAGATGCCGTATTGCTGCAGCTCCCAGGCGGTCAAGCGAGCGCCTTGCAAGCGCGGACGGGTTTCATCGACCAGGACATGGATGTGTTTACCTTGTTCGTGCGCCTGGCGAATCACCCCGAGAGCCGTTCCCCAATCAACAGCAGCCAATGCGCCCGTATTGCAGTGGTGGATGATAGTATCGCCGTCCTCGATCAAATCCGCACCGTAACGGGAAGTTGCCCGGTTGACCGCCACGTCCTCTGCTGCCATTTGGTCTGCCAGGCAAAGGAGTTGATGACACAGGGCAGGGGTATCTCCGGTTTGATGAGAAGCAAAATCGAGCACCCGGTGAACGGCCCAGGCCAGGTTGACGGCTGTCGGGCGCGCAGCCAGTAAGGTGTCCGCAGCCTCGCGTAAGTCGACCAGTAGCTCCTCATGAGTTTGCGCATTGGACTGGAAACCCGCCAGTGCCATTCCATAGGCTGCCGCGACGCCGATCGCCGGCGCTCCACGCACGACCATTTCACGGATCGCTCTGGCGACTTCTTGATATTGCGAATACGATTCCAGCTCCAGTCGTTCTGGCAAAAGCCGCTGGTCGATCATCCGCAATTGCTTATTGGATTGAATCCATTCCAGGGTACGCATGTTTGCACCAAAAAACGCCCTCCACAGAGAGCGTCGGAGTAGAAAGAAGAATTAAGTTTAACACGAACCAACACCTTTGTCAAAGTGATTGAAACAAGTGATCGACACAAGCATTGACACGAGACAGTTCTTCCGGTATAAGTCTAGAATGACCCTCCGACAAATCCTGCTCGCGGGGCTAATTATAGCGTTTCTCGGCGGATGCTCAGGTCCTCCACTCCTGGCCCCTGGGTTGACACCCACTCCAACCGCTACCTTCGCCCCGACGTCAACACCGACCCCGACGTTCGTCCCTACCGCTACGCAAACTCCCACTCCGGCGCCCTCTGCGCACGTCACTAATGGCGATCATGCATTCTGGAACGGGGATTACGACCAGGCGTTGCAAGAATATCAGTCTGCTCGTGATTCAACCAGTGATACAGAAGTGATCGCCGCCTCTTTGCTCGGGATTGGCCGGGTGCAATTTCAAAAAGGCGAATATCCTGCTGCGCTGGGGACCATCCGGGGATTATTGGACCAATATGCCACCTCTCAATCCGCCGCATCAGCTTATTTTTGGTTGGGTCAGGCTTACAATGCAGTCAGGCGTTATCAGGATGCGGCAGACGCTTATGCGCAATACCTCACGCTGCGCCCCGGAATCATCGACTCGTACGTACAGGAATTGCGTGGGGACGCCCTTAGCGTAGACGGTAATGCTTCAGCAGCCATTGAAGCCTACGAGAAGGCCCTCTTGACTCCCCATCGCGGAGAAGATGCCAGCCTACAATTGAAAATCGGTCAGCGCTATGCGAGCACAGGCAATTACGCTGCTGCCATCGACCGGTATAACCTGGCTTATACCACGACGACTTCTGACTATACAAAAGCGGACGCCGACTTATATTCCGGGCAGGCGTACGTGGCCATCGAGGATATGACGAATGCTGGCGACCGCTTTCGGGATGCGGTTACAAATTTCCCAAAAGCATACTCGGCCTATGCATCTTTGGTCAATATGGTCGATATGGGCTTGCCGGTTAGCGATTATTACCGCGGCGTCGTCGATTATTACGCCGGTCAATATCCGGCTGCACTGGCAGCTTTAGACCGTTTTATCGCAGCCACCCCCGACCACGACGGATCTGCGCTACACTACCGTGCGCTAACCCAGGTGGGAATGAAAGATTATACCGGGGCCATCACTTCCTGGGATGAACTCATCCACGACTACCCCTCAAGCTCAAATTGGACAGATGCCTGGGATGAAAAAGCCTATATTCTTTGGGCAGATCTGGATCAATTTGAGAGCGCTGCTCAGGTCTTGATCGATTTTGTCAGCAAGGCACCCCTGAACCCGCAAGCATCCGCTTTCCTGTACGAAGCCGGTCGCATCTACGAACGGGGTGACCAATTGGAGCCAGCCGCTGCTACTTGGGAACGGCTTGGCGCCGAATACCCCGGCGCTGACCAGACATTCCGAGGATTACTCTTTGCCGGAGTAGCTCGCTACCGGTTACAACAATGGAATCCAGCACTCACCGATTTCCAACGCGGTGGATTGCTGGCCAGTTCGACCAGCGATCAGGCGGCGGCTTTCCTCTGGAGCGGGAAAGTTTACCAGAAACTCGGGAACGATTCTGAAAGCCGGACTGCATGGCAGCAAGCTGCCTTGCGAGACCCAACCGGATATTATAGCGAACGGGCGAAAGAGTTGCTTTCCGGGCGAGCGCCATTCTCCACTACTACCAATGTAGATCTATCAATAGACCTGAACAAAGAGAAATCCGAAGCAGAAGCTTGGTTGCGGAAAACCTTCCAATTGCCTCCAGAAATTGACCTTTCCATCCTGGGCTCATTGGAGGATGATCCCCGCTTTAAACGTGGGCGTGAATTATGGAGCCTAGGCCTTTACTCGGAGGCGCGGGACGATTTTGAAGACTTGCGCCAGAGCATTTCTCGGGATGCGGCTGCCAGCTACCGGCTGGTCAATTACCTGAGCGATCTGGGGGTCTACCGCTCGGCTATCATGGGCGCTCGCCAGATTCTCTCATTGGCCGGTATGGACGATGCGGCCACGCTGACCGCCCCGGCTTATTTCAATCACCTGCGATTTGGAACCTACTATCGCGACCTGGTGCTTCCCGCAGCGCAGGCAGAGAATATCGAACCGTTGCTGGCCTTTGCTTTGATCCGCCAGGAAAGCCTGTTTGAGGGATTTGCCCAATCGTCTGCAGATGCACGCGGGTTGATGCAGATCGTCCCATCGACAGCCAAGGGGGTTGCCGCGAACTTGAACTGGCCACCGAATTTCACCGACAGCGATCTTTACCGCCCCATGATCAGTATCCGCTTAGGGATGCACTATCTCAACCAGCAGCGCAATTATTTTGAGGGGGATCTTTTCGCAGCGCTGGCAGCCTATAACGGCGGCCCTGGAAATACGATTGCCTGGAAGTCCCTCGCCGGAAATGATCCTGACCTGTTTCTAGAGACGGTGCGGATTGAAGAGACACGCACCTATATCATGAAGATCTACGAGATCTACACGATCTACCGGGCGCTCTACTTTTTACAGCAATAGTTGCAATGGATTCGCGATGATTTGAGCCAGCGCCTGCAAGAACTGGGCGGCTTCAGCTCCATCTGAAACGCGGTGGTCCACGGAGATGGTCGCTTTCATCCGCCACCCAACCTTGAGCTCACCATCCTCGACTACCGGCGCTTGCATGGCCGAGCTGACCGCCAGAATCGCCGCCTCAGGTGGGTTGATGATTGCCATGAACTCATCCACGGCATACATTCCCAGGTTACTGATCGAAAAAGTTGATGCTTCGATATCCTGCGGGTGAACTTTCCCGGAGCGGGCTCGCGCGGTCATTTCACGTAACTCGCTTGAAATGAGCAACAAGGGTTTTTGATCGGCGTTCCGGGTCACAATCGTCATCAAACCGCCTGGGACGGAAACGGCTGAACCGATATTAATATTCCCTTGCCTGTGCACCTGATTGCCTTCCAACGACGCGTTCAGATTTGGAAACTGGAGAAGCGTCCGCGCGACCGCCTTGACGAGGAGATCATTGACTGAGACTTTTTGATCCTCCGGGATGCTGGCGTTGATCTGCTTACGCAGATCCATCAGCATACCGACATTGTAACTATGGGTCACGTAGAAGTGGGGCGCCTGTTGTTTTGATTCGGCCATCCGTCGGCCGATGGCCGAGCGTAGCCTTCCGATTGGTAGGAATTCGTCTTTCAAACCGGAAGCGCCGGGAGTCCAGGCAGGGATTATAGGGAGCGGGGATCTTTTCTCGGCAGGAGCTGCGGGTGTGGTTTGCGCTGAGATCGTCACTCCTTGGGCTTGACCTGCTTCAAGGTCTCGTCGGACGATACGCCCTCCGGGTCCACTGCCCTGGATTTTCGACAGGTCCACTCCCCGGTCGTGCGCTATTTTGCGCGCCAGGGGCGATGCGTGCACGCTGCCGTCCAAGATAGTTCCTTCCTCCTCAACAGGGATAGATTCAATCCCGGCTTTGGGAGGCAGAGCTTGTTGTGGGCTAGTGAAGGTTTGCTCAACTCCCGGCATGGAAGTAATTTGAGGTTCTGCTGGCTGTGAAGGCGCCTGGGGGGGTGCATTTTCAGGGATTACACCTTGGGCATCATCCACCTTTTCGTCCGGAGCGGCGATGACCGCTATAGGTGCGCCCACCGGAACGACTGCCCCTGGTTCCACAAGTTGTTTGTGAACGACGCCGCTATAACTGGATTCTACTTCTACGGTGGCTTTATCCGTCTCGATCTCAGCCAGGACTTCACCTTTTACCACCGGGTCGCCGACCAGCTTGATCCACCGAATCAGGGTACCCTCAGCCATATCAAAGCCCAGCTTGGGCATAGTAACCGTTTCAGCCATTATTTCAATACCTCCCGCACTGCTTTTACAACATCCTCAACCTGGGGTAAAGCCATCTGTTCCAGGTTGCGATTGTACGGCAGCGGTACCTCATCCTGAGCCACCCGTTGAATGGGAGCATCGACGTAATCGAATGCCTGTTCGTAAATCCGCGAGGAAATCTCTGATCCGACTCCGTAAGATCGCCAGCCTTCTTCAACCACGACTGCCCGGTTGGTCTTTTTAAATGACTCCAACACCGGAGCCATATCCAGCGGGCGCAATGTGCGCAAATCGACAATCTCGAGTTCGATGCCCTCCTTCGAGAGCAATTCTGCAGCCTTCAGTGAGGTCTCCAGGGATTTACTGTAGGTTACGACCGTCACATCCCGGCCAGGTCGCTGGACTTTGGATCTGCCAATTTCTTCAAGCAACTCACCATCGGGGACTTCACCGCGGGTTTGGTACAATGTGGCGTGCTCGATAAAAAGGATTGGATCATTCGAACGGATTGCTGCCTTGAGCAAGCCTTTGGCATCTGCGGGTGTGCCGGGAGCGACGACTGTCAAACCCGGAAAATGAGCAAAGATGGCATCCGGGGTCTGTGAATGTGTTGCGCCTAACTGCCGCCCCCCGCCCCCTACCGTGCGGATCACCAGGGGTAGCACCATCTGCCCACCGAACATGTAATGCAATTTGGCAGCCTCATTGACGATGTGGTCCATTGCGACAAATGCGAAGTTGATTGTCATCAGTTCCGCAACCGGGCGAAGGCCTGTCAACGCTGCCCCAATGGCGCTGCCCACTATGGCTGCTTCGGAGATAGGGGTATCGCGGATGCGCTCAGCGCCGAAATGATCATAGAAGCCCTTCGTGACAGCATAGGTGCCTCCCCAAACCCCCACTTCCTCCCCCATAATAAACACCTTCGGATCTCGTTCTAGTTCCTCCCACAGCGCCTGGGAGATCGCTTCGCGCATGGTGATACGTGCCATATTGCTACTCTCTCCTCCCCCGTTCAAGCTTCGAAATAGATGTTCTTATACAGATCCTCAGGCGCCGGCTCCGGACTGGATTCGGCGAATTCGACCGCATCCTGCACCTCAGCAATAGCCTGATTGTCCGTCTCGTTCAATTCGTTCTCTGATGCAATCTGGTTATCCAGCATGTACTTGCGGAAGATGCCGATGGGATCTTCTTCCTGCCAGTGATGCACTTCTTCAGGTTTTCGATAGCGTTCCGGATCGCCCATGGAGTGGCCGCGGTAGCGATAGGTTAATACTTCCAAGAAGTATGGACCTTTTCCCTCACGGATGCTCGCGAGAATATCTGATGCAGCCTGGTGCACAACCATCAAATCCATCCCATCGATTTGCGAGTTTGGTATCCCATATCCCTCTGCCTTCTGGCGTATCTCCGGTACGGCTGAAGCGCGCTCAACCGATGTCCCCATACCATACTGATTGTTCTCGCAGACCCATAAAATGGGCAAGTTCCATACTTTTGAGAGGTTAACAGCTTCATGGAAAAAACCGATGTTGGTGGCTCCATCTCCGAACATACAGATAGTCACATTGGAAGTCTTCTGATAGAGGTCTCCAAGTGCTAAACCTGACGCCAAAGGAAGGTGAGCGCCGACGATAGCGTGACCGCCGTAGAAGTTCTTGGTCACATCCGCCATATGCATGGAACCGCCTCTGCCTTTCGACACGCCGGTGGCTTTCCCCAGCAGCTCGGCTAAAACCTGGCGAGCAGGGATCCCGCAGTTAATGGCCACCCCATGATCCCGGTAAGCGGTGATGACTCGATCCCCCGGCCGGCGAGCGGAAATCAGGCCGGTAGAGACGGCTTCCTGCCCGATATATAAGTGAAGGAATCCACCAATCTTCCCCTGTTGGTAGAGTTCGGCGGCTCGTTCTTCTACGTGGCGGATCACAACCATTTGGCAATATAAATCGAGGTGTTCTTTTTTATCCATAAATCGTTGTCCCTCCTGGCGATGCTACCACAAATTGCCCGGGGGAGTACCCCCGGATGCTCCGGTGTGATCCTGGAGCACTACGTGATATTCTTCGCAATCCATGAAATTATACCAGAATCCTCTACATTCACCCCAACTACATAGCCGAGTCACACGTAAATGCAGTGTTCGCTTGTATCACGATTCTCGATTGATCGCCGGATGATGCTAAGCTTGAATAACGCTTCCATTGGGTACACAGGAATGGTTCCAGGCCTGCGGTTGTGTGCTGAGCTTGGAGGCCGATCTCCAGCGCCTGCTTCCATCGTCCGGTCTGTATCAGCGCATCCATCCAGGGTAGCCATTCGGAACCATCCAAGGGTGCCAGATGTTTCTCCTGAGCCTGGTTCATCAGGTCACCCACCGTTTTCCAATCCCCCACTTGCCGGGCCAGATCGGCCTTTTGATAGTAATAACACCAGGTATGTGCCGGTTCGGCGCCGAATATCTCAGCCCGGCTAGACCCACTTCCCGGCTGTATGAGGATTTGATTGGTATTTGAGAATGGGATAAGATCAACTGTTGGTTGGTCCAGGATCGGATCTCGAGTATATGGGCTATCCAAAACCCGGAGGCACCCTCCGGATGGATGAAACACGAGCACAATCATGTCGGAGGTATTGCCTTCAAATTGGAGGTTTCGGATGGTGTAGTGAACCGGATTTCTAGGAGCCAGATTGGGGATTGCACGCCCCACATCTCGTGGAGTCATGAACCAATACTGAGCCTGGGAAGTGAGAGCATCTCCACCATAAATCACGTTCAACGCATACCCGGCTGAGTAATCAGCCAACAGGTTGCTGGGGATCTCCCTGGAAAATACCGCAGTACCCGGTTTGAGTCCAGGGGCGCGCCAGAAGAGCTGCCAATAGTAATTGCGTTGGTTATCCCAATCTCGGCGGTACCGGTCAGTTGTACGCACCTGGGTGACGATCGACAAGCATAACAAGACAGCCAGAAAACCTGTCCTTTGTTTTGGCGTACGGATCATCGATACGACAAAAAGGACAACAAGAACGATGGCGCCGAGCATGGGCGCCAATGAAAACCGGCTGGACCATTTGCCTACGGTGATCAACCGGGCTGTTAACCAAACCGGTAAACCGCCGAAAACCAATGCAACCAGGCTAATCAAAACAGCCTGTCGATAAAAATGAGCGTTCGACTCTCCACCTGGGTTCTGGATTTTCGCCCAGCGAAGGTAGAACACAAAGGTAAACGTACACATTGCCCCCAAAATAATCGCAATAATCGTGGCTCTCGCAAAAAGAACCTGAGAAGTATCCTGGATTACCTTTTGCCAGCTATCGAAAATCAGGTAAACGCTGTCAGCAAGGATGGAACCGACCAGATTGCTAATTGCAGTTCCCGGCGCTGACATCAAGTTGATTAAGACGGAAGGAGTGTTCCGGACAGGAGTCGCTGCGTGAGTCGGATAGTAGAAAACCCGCCAGAAAGTAAAAATGCCTATCGCCAGGATAAACGGCAACCACCACAAGAAAACCCGAAGAACTGTCTTTGTGAACTTCTCGTCCGGTTTGGCTAACAGAAGCCAAAGGATAATCGGCCTGAGCAGCTCCAGGCCAACAAAGTACTCCATCGTGAAGGCATGCGCCAAACCGGTGAGAAGAGCAATCCCTAACCAGAATCCAGAAAATCGTCGGAAACGCACTGCCCAAACCATGCTGAGCAAGGAGATGCTAAAGATGGCATAGGTCAAGAAATGCTGATTGAAAGCAACGGATATGGATTGCATCGTAAAGCCGGGATAAACCATCAAGATCGCGCATACCCACCGGGTAATCCATCCCCTTGACGGCCAGATCGCAGCCAAGACCCCATATGTACAAAGCACTCCACCCCAACGGAAGATCAGCGTTGTGATTTGCCAAAGATAAGGCTTGATGCCAAGGAAAGGAAATGTAACAACATAGGTCCAGGCTGAAAATGGCCGATCATATGCAAAATAATCCCAAAGGACACTTCTGTCCCGCACCCGGGATAGAAAAACGGCCTGCCAGTCGTCCCAATAAAACCCCATGTGAAATACCTGAATGCCGTAGCTGATCAAACCAATGCCCAGTAAGACCAGAGGAAATACCCAGGGGCGAGTCAGGGCGGGTTGTAGTCGTTGGATAAACGCGGTTCGCTCCAGGTTGCGCAATACGGAGGTTTTCCTTTTTGGTTGGAATAACTATATGATACACGCATAAATAAAACCTTGGCAAGACATTCAGCCTGCCAAGGTTTTATTTGTGCAATGATTGTAGATCTATTTGTCGGTATTCTCTTTACCAGAGGAGTACTTCAGTGTGGCATGGGCAGCCGCCAGGCGGGCAATCGGCACCCGGAAGGGGGAGCAGCTCACATAGTTATTGCCGATGATATGGCAGAACTCGATCGAATTCGGATCGCCGCCATGTTCACCGCAGATGCCGACCTCCAAATTATTACGGGCAGCCCTGCCGTCATCGACAGCCATCTTCATCAGGCGACCGACGCCATCGCGGTCGATGGTCTGGAATGGGTTCTTCGGAAGGATGCCTTGTTCCACATAGGTGACCAGGAAATTGCGTTCAGCGTCATCGCGGCTGTAACCAAAGGTCATTTGGGTCAGATCGTTCGTCCCGAAGGAAAAGAATTCGGCTACCTTAGCAATTTCCGTGGCAGTTAGTGCTGCGCGAGGGATTTCGATCATCGTCCCGAATTTATACGGGAAGGTAATTCCCTTCTCTTCCATGACCTGTTTGGCGATCCGTTCTAACTTCGGTTGAATGTAATTGAGCTCGTTGACGTGCCCTGTTAGCGGAATCATGACTTCGGGGTGGGGATCTTGACCGGCCAATTTAACGTTGGCAGCCGCCTCGAAGATAGCCCGCACCTGCATTTCGACGATCTCGGGCATGACGATGCTCAGGCGGATGCCGCGCAAACCCATCATCGGGTTGCTTTCGTGCATCGTTTGCACCTTTGAGAGCAATTCATCTTTCTCGTTCAAACCTTGGGTCTCACCCTTGACGCGCATGGTGATAACCTCTTCAAACAATTTCTCTTCGGAGGGTAAGAACTCATGCAGGGGCGGATCGATCAAGCGAATGATGACGGGATATCCCGTCATTGCTTCGAATAAGCCTTCGAAGTCGGAGCGTTGGGAGGGAAGCAGTTCGTTCAATGCAACCGTACGTTCCGCGCTGGTCTTCGCCAGGATCATACGCTGGACGATGGGCAGTCGCTCTGGTTCAAAGAACATGTGCTCCGTGCGGCAGAGCCCGATGCCGACGGCGCCGTAAGAGCGCGCGCGGCGAGCGTCCTTGGGATAATCCGCATTGGCCCAGACCTGTAAGCCGCGGGTAGGCCAGCCGTCGGCCATTTTGCGCGTTCCAGGGCGAGCAGAAATCTCATCGGCCCATCCCAGCAGGGTAAGCAGGTCCGTTTGCTCTTCCAGGGCTGGAGCGGTCACCGGGACTTTGCCCAGGAATACCTGTCCGGTCGTGCCATCTACCGAGATCCAATCGCCTTCTTTGACGACTTTGCTGTCCACTTCCATCTGGCGCTTTTCCATATCGATATGGATGGAGGAAGCTCCCACCACACAGGGTACCCCGAACTGGCGGGCAACCACGGCTGCGTGGGAGGAAGCGCCGCCTTCGCTGGTGAGGATGCCCTTCGCCGCTAACATGCCATGCACGTCATCTGGCTTGGTAAACGGGCGCACCATGATAACGTCCTGTTTTTGTTCTTTGGCCATCCGTTCGGTTGTGTCAGCATCGAAGTAAATCTGGCCGACAGCAGCGCCCGGGGATGCATTGACCCCGGAAGCATAGTAGCGGCCTTCTTTCTTGGCTTTTTCCATAGTTACGACATCAAATTGAGGGTGGAGCAGGCTATCCACCTGGTCAGGAGTCACGCGCAAGACGGCCTCTTCTTTGGAGATCAAGCCTTCGTTTACCATATCGACCGCTATCTTGATGGCAGAACGGGCAGTTCGTTTCCCATTACGCGTCTGTAGCATCCATAACCGGCCACGTTCGATGGTGAACTCGACATCTTGCATATCGTGATAATGCTGCTCGAGCTTATCCGTAATCTCCATAAATTGCTGGTATGCTTCGGGCATCTCGTTTTTCAGGGTTTCGATCTTCTCAGTATTGCGGATGCCGGCGACCACGTCTTCGCCTTGAGCATTGAGCAGGTAACCGCCGAACATACTCGCTTCGCCGGTCTGAGGATCGCGGGTGAACGCCACCCCGGTTCCTGAATCCCAACCCATATTGCCGAATACCATGGTCACGATGTTGACTGCCGTACCCAGATCATCTGGTATGTTCGTCGCGTGCCGGTAATCACGGGCACGCTTGCCGTTCCAGGATTTGAAGACCGCTTCCGTCGCCAGGCGGATTTGCTCAATTGGATCTTGGGGGAAATCAAAGCCCATCTCTTTGCGAACGACCCTCTTGAATTCCTCTGTCAGCGCTTTGAGGTCTTTGGCATTCAGGTCAGTGTCCACCTTAGCCTGGTGGTTCTTCTTGAACGTATCCAAGACTTCTTCAAAGGCCTCGTCGCGGATGTTCAAGACGACCGAGCCGAACATCTGAACCAGGCGGCGATAAGCATCGAAAACGAAGCGGTCGTTTTGGGTGAGCTTGATCATACCCTGGGCGGTCTCATCATTGAGACCAATATTGAGGACGGTATCCATCATTCCAGGCATGGAAAATTTCGCGCCTGAGCGGCAGGAAACCAGGAGGGGATTATTGGGGTCGCCAAATTTCTTCCCAGCTTCTTCCTCTGTCTTCTTCAATGCAGCCAAAGCCTGATTCCACATGCCCTCAGGGAATTTCTCATTGAGAGCAAGGTAAGCATTACAGGCTTCCGTAGTGATAGTAAAGCCGGGAGGAACGGGAACACCAATGCGGGTCATATCCGCAAGATTCGCACCTTTTCCGCCCAATAGACCGCGGACAGCCTCCCAGTCTCCACCAACGTAGGCTTCCGCCTGGTCCAGCTCATTGAACAAGTAAACCCATTTCTTTTCAACCATGAAAAACCTCCTGAAAATTAGTGCGGGACATACGACCAAGCCGGTTCGACAGAACCAGGACGATTTTATCTTAGGCGTACAAATTGGATATTCTATCACAAAGCCTGTGGATTTACCAAAATTATCATTGATTCGTGAATATATACACATATTAAATTCTTAATTCATCATCGTAATATACGACTTTCTTGAGGGTCGTTCTGTAAAGAACCTGCAAGGTTCATCACCTTGTAGATAAGGCATAATAATCACAGCAATAAGTCCGACGAGGAGGAATGATGAAGATCCTGGTCATTGATGATGACCCAGCAATGACGGAGTTGTTGAAATTGTTGCTACAATCCACCGCATCCGATGTCTACACGGCTAACTCGGGTATGGAAGGCATTAAACTTACACGAACTATCCGACCCGAAGTGATCATTCTCGACCTGATGATGCCCGAGATGGATGGGTGGCAAGTATGTAATACGATCCGGCAAACAAGCCGGGTACCGATCTTGATATTATCTGCTTTGGATAATCCTGGTATGGTAGCCCGGGCTCTCGATGCCGGGGCTGATGATTACTTGATAAAACCGGTTCCTAGCGGTGTCCTGATTGCCCACCTGAACAACCTTGTTCGCCGAGCCCGGGTAGAACAACCTTACGTGAACGCCCGTACTTCTGCCTAAATAACCCCGTTCCCCCCTGATTGAAGTAAAATTGGGGATATCCACCAGGAGGGAAAGCATGCAGACCTGTACTCAATGCAACAAGGAATCACCAGATTCTGCCAGGCAGTGCACTAACTGCCAGGCAGGTTTGAGCGAATTCTCGACGACCTCTGTCGCGCTGAAGCACTTCCAGGCTAACCCGAGGGTTAGCCTGGTGCGCATATCGGTTGCCGCAGATGCCTGCCCGGTATGTTCTGAGGTTCAAGGCGCTTATCCGAAAGATCAGGTACCTCGTTTGCCCATCGATGGCTGTTCTTACCCTCGGGGTTGCCGTTGTTTTTATGAGCCCGTCCTTGACGAAGTCTACCCATAAATAATTGGATGCGACTCGTTCCTATCCATGAGGGGGCAATCCAACCTACAGTTGGGATGCGAGCGTCTCATCCATGAGAGCATTTAGCGCCCCCGCCGTTTCCTCCGGCGTTTCCATCATAGGCATATGCCCTGCTTGCGGTATTTCTGTCAATATCGCCCTGGGAATACCAGCAGCCGTCTCGCGCGCCCTTTCTATGGGTATAAGCACATCATGGCAGCCGTGAATGACCGCTGCAGGTACAGTTATATCCGAGAGGAATCCCACACTATCGCCACGCTCCCCCATGCCTTTTAAGGCAGCAACGATCCCATCTGGATTGGTATGGAGGATCAGATCATACAACTTCGCCTGCAAATTCGGATCCCCGGTTAATTTCGAAGCCATCGAGTCGGCTACGGATTGAGCTCCTGAACGGGTTACTGCTTCCGCCTGAGCATAACGACCGGCGCGTTTTTCGGGCGTATCCGCGATCGATTGGCTGGCGATCATCCCCAAAGCGGAAATCCGCCCGGGGTAAGCCTGGGCAAAAGCAAGGGCTACGTAACCGCCCATTGAATGCCCGGCGATCACCGCCCGGTCGATTTTCAGGTGGTCCAGGAGACCGGCAATGTCGTCAGCAAGCAGTCGCATCCCAGAAACACCCCGGGTTGCCTCTGAACGGCCAAATCCACGCAAATCTGGGCTTATCACCCGTACGTCCTTCCGGATCAGAGGAATCATCGGCTCCCAGATAACACGCTCCAGGGGAAAACCATGGATCAATACCAGCGGAGCACCCTGCCCCTGGTCTTCATAATAGATGCGAATTCCGTTTATCGTCGTTTCCATCTCAGCTCTCCTATTTATTTTCGATCCAGCGGCGGGCGAACACCATGGCGTCTTCACGCGAAAGGATCTCGCCACTCGCCTGAGCTTCGCGAATTAGGTTCAAGAGGTATCCAAGTTCTCGCCCGGGTTGCAAGCCCAATTCGTTCTGAAGGTCATCCCCATTCAATAAGTTCGGGGGATGGATGCTCTCCTCTGGCTTCTCAAACCAGCATTCCAGGAGCGTGCGAGTTAATGCAAGCTGGTTCTGCCATATCTCCTCTGTCAGGGTAGGACCATAGGTCGCTAGAGTATCGGCCAAAGCAAGCAAACACACATCTATTCCGGCAGTTCCAGTATCTCGAAAAAATCGAAAGATCGATCTGCGAGTTGGCGCCTGCCCGGTCCGTGACAAATGGTGAATGCGCAT